>CAZVCD010000048.1:0-14934 GCA_964625675.1 uncultured Victivallales bacterium
TCTAAGGTTATCAAGTAACAGCTTTGCATCGGGTTCAAGGTTTTCCACATTCCGCAGAAACAGAAATCCTTGATTTTTTAGCAGTTTTCCCTGCTGTTCGTCAAGCCCGGCAGAAACTCTTCTTCTTACTTTATCAACCTTGTCATTCATAAGTTTGATAACATGAAAATGATCAAAAACTATCATTGCATCAGAGAGATTCTTATTTACCCATGTGATATAAGCTTTTGACATATCCATGGCTATTGCAGTGATTTTTGCTTTGGAGTGTCTGAGCTTTTTGCCAAAAGCCTTAAGAGAATCAGTTCCTTTGCCATCTCCGACATATAATACAGCACCGCTTTTCAAATCTCTCACAATTGTTATATACTTTTCTTTTCCCTGGCTTTTTATATAAATCTCATCCATGCCTATCACACTGACATTTTTGAGTTTGACTGTTTCTCTTAATTTTTTGATATATTAAAACTAATGTACATTCCCATAAATAAACTGGAACATTAATTGTTATATAAGATTAGGAAAATACTGGAATTTGGAGGGGAAGTTTATTAACACTCAAGTTCAAATAATTTCAAGCTGGCATGACAGGCAGCTTCATCTTGTCAAATGGACGTCGAGCTCTAAAATGGTACTGAATCAGGCTTACTTAGACTTGAGTAAATCCATTTGTAAAAAAATCAGTAGATACTGCATGCATATCAAAGGAAGAGGCGGAGTTAAAGGTGCAATCAGGTGTATTTATAGTCAGCTTGAAAAATATAACTTTGCTGCTAGGCTTGATATTGAATCGTACTATAGCTCAATTGACCATGATATTCTTTTGGGACTTTTAAAAAAACTTGAATTGGAAGCTGATCTTCTGGACATATACTTTCGTTGGGTGAAATCTTAACTTTTAGTTTGCGTTTTTAGCTTCAAATGCGACAAAGCGAAGCGATAATATTCTACCGTTTACGGTATAGTACAGCAGTATCTGAAAGTTCCGGACAAAAATAACAGCGGAGTCGGGATGGCTGCCGGAGGTGCATTGTCTCCATTTCTTGGAGCTGTATACCTTTCTCCACTGGACAGTGCAATGGAAAAGCTGTGCATAAAGAAGAAAATATTCTACATCAGATATGTGGACGATGTTGTCATTCTCGCCAAAAGTAGATGGGATCTTAGAAAATCTCTTAAAGTTCTTTATTCAGTTCTATCTCAATTGAAGCTCAAAGTTCACACAGAAGAAAAACGCTTCATTGGAAGAACAGATAAAGAATTTTCATTCCTTGGATATTTTTAAAAGCCTAACCGAAAACTGCGCCCTTCAAGGACAAGTTTAAATCGGCTCGTTTCAAATTCAATTCAGCTTTTTGAGCATGAAGCAGACAGAAGTCAGTTCCGGATGTATCTGGAACGATGGCTTATATACTTCAGAGGTGCCCTCAGAGGAATGGTTCAAATAAAAAGTATAAAAAAAATCCAAAAGCTCATTGAATTTAATTTCAGAAAGCTTTAGGTTTCCGTAGGTTAATCTGAGTGATATTTAAGATTTGTGAAGTTTTGAAAAAATCTTTATCTCCTTTGACTAAAACGTAGAAGACCCTTTTTTTTTATAAAATACAACTTGATTTTATTTTTGATTATAATAAAGTAGTAGTTAGTTCTATAAATTCATCAATTGTTTACTTATTTTAGAAGGGAAATGAATTATGATTAGAAGAATGTTGTTTATCACAGTCATTTGTTTTTTCTTGATCGGGATTTATGCTGCAAGTGGGAATGATGTCATTAGGAGCCTTGCAGAAGGAACAAAATCTTATGCTCAACAAATCCAGAACGAGCTAAATAAACATGTGGAAAAATTAAGTATCGATGGTATAGATGAATATATAAAACCTGATCTAGATCCATCAAAAAATTTTATAAATGAAATATTAAAATATTTACCGGATGAAGCAAAAACAGGAGCATTTAGTTTAGAAAATGAACTGATTGGCTTAAAAGTCGGAATAGAAGCATATAATAATCAGAAGAAACAGGATAAAAAAGCGGAAATTAAATATATGTTATATGAAACTTCTGGACAGGTGTACTTCTATATGGACATATATCTTACTGCACCTACTGCAAAATTATAACACGCGGTCATTATTTATTCAACGGTATAGGAATTATTTGACCTGTAATATGCTGGTAAAGAGAATGATTATGTGTTACAAATGAAAAGATAAAAAACAAGTTAACACTTTTTTTTTATTGCTTTCTCTCCTTTTTGATTAGTTTTTTATACAAATCGGTTTAAATTAGTAATTCATTTTATAAAATGGCGTGGTGCCCAAGTGGTCTAAGGGACTGGTCTGCAAAACCAATATTCACCGGTTCGAATCCGGTCCACGCCTCCATTTTCCCCTTTATCAAATAATACCCACAACGTAAACAGCAAAACCAATATTCACCGTCCCGCAAAGCGGGATAAAGTTAGAACTTGTCCCGCTAGTAAGAGCGGGATCCGGTCCACGCCTCCATTTTCCCCCTATTAGTTAATTTCCCTGAACAGCACAAATTTCAACTACCAAAGACATATCTAATATAAGCTTTTCCCTGATTTACAAGATAAATCTTCCCAGTTATTCAACGGCCAGCCCCGTCGGATGACTGGGGGACTTATGTTTTTGTCTTTTTACTTCTGTTTGAAATCATGATTATGTTGATTATGAAGAAGTTAAAAAGCAAATCCCTGTACACTTAAAAATATTTAAATATCGCTTGCTGATTTTGTAAATAACCGATAAGCAATTAGTGTTAGTTGGTGTAACTTGCAGCCTCAAAAATATATTAAAAGAATCCTAATGAACAAGTCGATATTAAAAATCAGTATATTTGCAACAATAGCTTGCGTTCTATGGTCAACAGCCTTTCCCGCTGTCAAAATAGGGTTACTTTATTGCAAGCCATTACCATTTGCTGGTGTTCGTTTCATCATTTCCGGATCTATCCTATTATTTTTTGTAATATTAATAAAAAGGAAAGCAGGTATCTCCTTATCCTTATCATTTCTACAATGCAAAACCGTTTTTTGGTTGAGTATATTTCAAACAGTAATTCTATATGCACTTTATTTTATTGGCATGACCTTTGTTTCATCTGCAATAGCCGCTATAATTATTGGTTCATCTCCTTTAATTACAGCTCTAACAGCACATGTAATAACACATGATGATAAAATAACAAGAGCAAAGCTTATATGTATAATGACAGGAGTAATAGGCATAATAATAATTACATTAAACAAGAGTCCTTTAGGACAGGGAAGCTATGCTCAGATATTTGGGATTTTTATTCTTATTTTATCAAATATTTCTTCTGCCATCGGAAATATTATTGTATCAAAAAGTAAAGAGGCATTAAACCCTATATTACTAACTTCATATCAAATGTTTATTGGTGGATTTATTCTTCTAGGAATATCAATCCTTTTCAATGGAATACCGCCATTAGTACAGGCCCCCACCTTCTATATTGCACTGCTTTGGCTTTCCTCCGTTTCTGCTGTTGCTTTTTCAATCTGGTTCTGGCTACTGCAAAAAGATGAAGTTCAGGTTTCGGAGTTAAATATCTGGAAGTTTATTATACCTGTTTTCGGCGTAATTTTGAGCTGGTTGATAATCCCAAATGAGCATCCAAGTATAATAATAACGATAGGCATGCTTATTGCAGCATTCTCAGTTCTCCTATATAATATTTCAGGAAGAAAGAAACCCACACAAGAAGAAAAATAAGAATATTTATTATTTATCAGAAGTCATTCACTTTGGATATATACCGGGGGTATTTTTACTTTTCGAAAACTATTTAGTTTTGGATATAGTATAAACGCAGCAAGTGTAGTTCTTCATAGGAAACCTTTCCTTCCAGCTTATCTGAAATCACACTCAAATATTCGCTCCCCATATCTTCAAACAATTTTAATATGTTATCTATTTCCTCCGCAGACAAACAGGATTCAGCAAGAAATCCTTCTGGATACAAAGAGTAACCAGCTTGACAATATTTATATAAATGATTTAAAAGAGTTTGACGCTTAATTCCATACTGCCTCATTAAATCTTTAATATCACTTCCATCGTTGTATGCTTGCCCTATATCTAAAAATTTATTTCTTTTAGTACTTTGTTTCTTAGTCTTTCTCTTCAGTGCAGATGAAATTTTCATTTTTTCTTCTAGGTTATTTTCATAACAATATTCTGATATAATATCAATAAACTGCTGCCCATATTTTTCAAATTTAACATTTCCCATTCCATACATTTGCATCATATATTTTCTGGATTGCGGAAAATAAGTTGACATATCAATAAGTGTTTTGTCTGAAAAAATCACATACGGCGGAAGATTAGCCTCATCAGCTATAGCTTTGCGAACCTGCTTTAATAATCCAAAGAGAACTGTGTCATTAATTCTTTCTCTTTCTATATCACTATGATGTTTCTCATAAATTTCTTCAATTTTATCCTCTATTCTTCCAAATACTTTAAGCTTTGAACGCATGACCTCCCACGATTTTGCGGTAAGCTTCAAACTACTATGCTCCATATCAAAAGCCAAAAGTCCTTTTGCTACAAACTGCCGGGCCAAATAAAACCACTGTTTTTTTGAAATATCAGTACCAATACCATACGTTGATAACTGGTCATGGTTAAATTTAAAGACTTTTTGAGATTTTGACCCTCTCAAAACATCTACAATATGCCCGGCACCAAAAATTTCTCCTGAACGTTTAACGCAAGATAAAAATTTCTGCGCGAATATTGTAATATCGCTTAGATCCTTTGTATCGGTCCGGCAATTATCACACATTGAGCAGTTTTCTACGCTATAATCTTCTCCAAAGTAGCTCAGTAAAGGTATTCGTCTGCAATCTTCAGACTCAACAAACCCAATCAGAAAATTCAAATGTATATTGGCTATACGCTGCTCTTCCTCTTCTTTCTGATCAATAAAATATTTTATTTTCTGAATATCAGCATAACTGAACAGTAATAGACAATGAGCATCAAGCCCATCTCTGCCAGCGCGCCCTATCTGCTGATAATAACTCTCAATATTCTGTGGTAAATCATAATGAACAATAAACCGAATATTCGGTTTATTAATTCCCATTCCAAATGCAATAGTTGCCACCATAATATGTACATCATCTTTAATAAACAATTCCTGGTTCTTATGCCGTTCTGCATTGGATAATCCGGCATGATAAGGTTTTGCTGAAAAATTGTAACTTACCAACAAGTGAGACAGTTCATTTACCTGTCTGCGTGAAAAACAATAAATTATGCCTGACTGCCCTGAAAACTTTTTTAAAAAATTTATTGTCTGTTCAGCTGGACTGTTTTTGGGAACTACCTGAAGAAATAGATTTTTTCTATCAAAGCTGGATACAAACTCATTTTCGTTTTGAAACTTTAAATTATTTTTTATATCAGCCTGTACCCTAGGAGTAGCAGTTGCGGTCAAAGCCACGCAGACTGCATTTGAAAACTGTTTTCTTGTTTCAGCAATTTGACGGTATTCGGGTCTAAAGTCATGCCCCCACTCTGAAATGCAATGTGCTTCGTCAATAGCTAAACAATCTACCTGTCTGGATAATAATAAGGCCATAGTTTTTTGCATTAGGAGTGTTTCAGGAGCAAGATAAAGTATTTTTACTTCATTTCTGACTATTTTAAGTATATTTTCCTGATATTCTTCTTTCGACAAAGAACTATTTAAAACAACAGCTCTAACTCCAAGTTCATTAAGCTGTTCAATCTGGTCTTTCATTAATGAAATAAGGGGAGACACGACAACAGTCAGTCCATCAAACAGTAAAGCCGGAATCTGATAGCACAATGATTTTCCGCCACCGGTAGGCATAATAACCAGCGAATCTTTAAACTTTAGTACATTTTCAATAATTTCCCGCTGCAATGGACGAAACTCTTCATAGCCAAAAACCTCTTTTAAAATTTTCCCAGCTTTTTTCAACATTACATTCTCTTTATTTTAGCTTTATGGTTTCAGATATTACAAAATTTGATAGTGATCATAGTCTTAGTCATTATCAATCACACCTAAGGGACAAAGGTTAATATTCATAATTTTACAAGTTAACGGGTTATTCCGTTACTACATACATAGCTTTTAGCAAAGCTCGGGCTTCTTCTTTTTTATTATAATATTCAGCGATTTTTGCTGCAAATTCAAAAGATACTCCCGCAGCTTTGGCTGTAATAATATTGCTATCCCGTTCTACTCTGCTGCCTGTATAATTAGTATTATCACTAAATGTTTCTTCTACAGATGGATGAGATGTAATAGTTTTTCCTGCCAAAACTCCAGCTGCATTCAGAGCAATTGGAGCTGCACATATCGCTGCAACAAGATTGCCTTTCTCATATGTCTTACGAACAAGCTCCACTACAGTTTTATTGTCCCGAAGATTCGTGGAACAGGGCATTCCACCGGGAAGAACCACTGCTTTCGGTATTCCAGATAAATCAGCGAGCATCATATCAGCTTCTACTATAATGCCATGAGCACCTTTTATCCTTTTATCTAGCATTCCAACAACAACTATTTCAAATCCCAATCTCCTTAGAAAATCTATTGGAGCAAGAGCCTCAACTTCTTCAAATCCATCAGCTAAAATAAATATAATTTTATTTTTCATCATTTTTATTCCTCGTTTATAAGGTATACCAAAGGTACATGCCTTTGGCTTGTTAAAATTTTTGTTTTTAGTTTATATGTGAAATTTTTATCCTCAAATATTTTTATAATTTTCCGAAAATCATTTTGCTATGGATATATTTTTATTTATTCTCTGGAAATTCAAATAATATCACATAATATAAACATATTAGAATACAATAAAAATAATTAAGATTTAAAAAAACGAAAAGTTTAATTGTCCTCACATGACGGATAAACTTAAGGCAATAAACCATAAATATAATTACTTCCGGTA
This sequence comes from uncultured Victivallales bacterium, assembly GCA_964625675.1. Lineage (GTDB taxonomy): Bacteria > Verrucomicrobiota > Lentisphaeria > Victivallales > GWF2-38-69. The sequence continues at coordinate 6,992 of CAZVCD010000048.1, forward strand.
TATGTTAATGAAAAAACTTTTAATTACAGAAATTTTTACAAGTATCCAGGGCGAATCAACCTATGCGGGAAAGACATGCTTTTTTATCCGTCTCGCTGAATGTAATTTAAACTGTTCCTATTGCGATACCAAATATGCTTTTGATAAAGAGAAAGCCAACGAATTAAGCATAGATAAAATAGTTGAACTGGCTGTTTCTGCTGGTATAAATCTAGTAGAAATTACCGGCGGCGAACCCCTCTTACAGAAAGATGTATTATTCCTATGCGATGAGCTTATTAAAAATGGATTCACTGTTTTGATTGAAACAAACGGTTCCCTTCCCATTTCTAGACTTAACCCGAAAGTAATAAAAATTCTTGACTGTAAATGCCCATCAAGTAATGAATCAGGCAAGATGAATTTTGACAATTTCAATCATTTGTCTGATAGTGATGAAATAAAATTTGTACTAGCAAATAAAGAAGATTATATCTATGCTAAATCAATAATCAGTAAATATAAGCTTACAGAAATTACTCAGAAAATCCTTTATAGTCCCATTCCCGGAAAGCTAGCCCCGCAACTGCTATCAAAATGGATGATTAAAGACAAAAGTATTGTAACACTACAGCTTCAGCTGCATAAAATAATCTGGCCAGGCATAGAAAAAGGCGTCTAAATGACGCCTATAAAGTAAAATTCTAGTTCTTCAATTTTATTTCTTATCGTCTTTTACTTCTGTTACAGGTTTTTCCTCTACAACAGGTTTCTCTTCTTTTTTGTCAACAGAATCCTGCTTTTCTGCAGTAGCAACCTCTGAAGATTTTACTATCTCTTTATCAACAGAACCCTGTTTCTCTTTTGTTGTATCCAATGCAACTGTTTTTTCTTCAGCAGATTTCTCAGCATCATCAGCTTTAACAGCCTGCTCTTCAGTAACTTCTTCTTCAACGGGCTTTCTCTCTTTGATTTCAAAACCAAGAAGCATTCTAACCTCATTCGCTGTAAGAGTTTCCTCTTTCAATAGTTCCTGTGCTAAGGTTTCAAGTTGGTCTTTATGCTCACTAATAATTTTATCAGATCTTAGTTTGGATCTATCAATCAAATGTTTAATTTCAACATCCAGCTCCCGTGCTGTTTGTTCACTGTAGTCTTCAGACCTTGTAATATCACGTCCAACAAAAACATGATCTTCTCTGGAACCATAGGCTACTGTTCCCATTTTTTCACTCATACCATAAGCACAAACCATTGCTTTTGCCATTTTGGTAACTTGCTTTATGTCACCAGAAGCACCACTGGTAATATCCTCATGTCCAAATATTACTTCTTCGGCACTTCTTCCTCCCATAGACATAGCCATCATGTCTTCCATTTCCCCACGGGTCTGAGTATATTTATCTTCTTCGGCCAACTGCATAGTTGCACCAAGGTATGCAACCCCACGAGGTATAATAGTAACTTTATGAAGGGGTGAGCAATGTTTACAATGTAGCTGTACCAATGTATGCCCAGCTTCATGATAAGCCGTAATTTTACGTTCTTTGTCACTGATTCTTCTGCTACGACGCTCTCTACCCCAACAAACTTTATCACGAGCTTCCTCAAATTCTAAGTGAGACGCTGCTTCTTTGTTTCCTCTCGCAGCCAAAAGAGCTGCTTCGTTAACAAGATTTGCAATATCAGCCCCGCTAAATCCAGGAGTACCTCTTGACATTATATCCAAATCTACTGTTGAGTCTAGTTTAATGTTTTTGGCATGTACTTTTAATATCTGCAGCCTGCCTTTGATGTCAGGTAAATCAAGAACAATCTGACGATCAAATCGTCCTGGCCTTACGAGAGCCGGATCTAAAACGTCAGGTCTGTTAGTTGCCGCAAGAACAATAACACCTTCCGTAGTTTCAAGACCATCGAGTTCGACCAACATAGCATTTAACGTCTGCTCACGCTCATCATGTCCTCCACCAATGCCGGAGAAACGTGAACGCCCAACCGCATCAATTTCATCAATAAAAATAAGGCATGGCGCACTTTTTCTAGCTTCTTCAAACATACCTCTCACACGACTTGCACCAACACCAACAAACATTTCTACAAAATCTGAACCGCTAATTGCATAAAACGGCACATCAGATTCACCGGCAATAGCTTTAGCCATCATAGTTTTACCTGTACCAGGAGGTCCTACAAGCAAAGCTCCTTTAGGTATTTTGGCGCCAAGAAGTTTAAATTTCAAAGGATCTTTTAGATAATCCATTATTTCCATTGTCTCTTCTTTGGCTTCATCAGCTCCCGCTACATCTGCAAATTTTATTGTGTTGCTATCAGGAGAAATCATTCTGGCCTTACTTTTACCAAACTGCATCGCACCTTTACCTGCCATTTTCATTTGCCTTGAAAATATAAAATACAAAACTCCTAAAAGAAGAAGTATAGGCAGTAAGGTAACAATCAGGCTTTTTATCCAGGTATTTTCATTTTTGATAGTAACGTCTAATTTGTATTTACCCGTTGCATCATCTCTTAGCAGTTTGTCAAGACTATTCGTATAAATAACCTTAGAAGTATATTTTGCTTCAGGTGGAGTTCCCTTGGTTCTGTATTTTCCATCTACCGCCATTATAGTGTTCGTTTCCGGTGTCAGCACTACTGTTTTGATATTGCCTGTCGTCAATTCTCTCTCAAATGCTGACTGATCAAACTTATGAACATCTCCCTGCTGGGAAAAAAAGGCAAAAGATACCCCCGCGGCAATAAAGATAAGCATCCAAACCACCAATGCCATTGGCGGTTTTTTCCTTTGAGTAGGAGTATCTCCAGGTTTTTCCTGTTTGTTATTATTATTCTGCATTTTTAATCCATTTTTTATTATTTAATATTTTATTAAAAAATACGAGTTATTTACATAAGAAGCGATAATATAGCCTAATCGGGGATTATACCAATTTTTTTTACTGAAAAATGGTCTTTAATTTATTGTTAGAAGGATATTGCAAAAAGCCATATTAATAAACCAATAACAACCAAAGCCAACAATACGACAACAGTCGTTATAGCAATTTGAGGCAGCCGGTTTTTACTCTTAACAAACGGAGAAATATTTTTCATTTCAATAAGAGATGTTTTATTATTGTATGAATCAAAATTTATACCGGTTTTTGCTCCTGATATGCTCATTTCTTCACTTGATTCAGAATTTGCTTTTTTGCTTTTTTTTCCGTTCTTTTCTTCAATTATCCCACCATCATAAAGCAACTCTACTCCACCTATATTGACTAGATCATTATTTTTCAACTCTCTCTCTTCAATCGGAGCATTATTAACAATTGTGCCGTTTGCACTACTTATATCGCGGATTATATATGTATTTCCATTTTTCAATAATTCACAGTGTTTTGAACTGACTGAACTATCGGTAAAAATAATATCGTTCAATTCACTTCTTCCACAGGTATATTTTTCCTCACTTAGGATAAATACAGTACCCTTGTTTAGTTCTGAAACAATTTTTAGTTGAGGATGCTTTATATCATTCATAATTATTCATGTGCAAATTAGTGTTCTTCGTTAAAATATATTCAAATCAATAATAATATTCTTAAGAATAAGCTCTATTATAACACTTATTGTATATAAATAAATAGTTTTTATGCTAAAAACAGCTATAATTTATTAATAAATAATAGTTTTTAAAATTTGTGCTTTATATAATTTAATATTATAGTGATAGACTTTTATACTCTTTATTAACTAAATAAAATATTGTTCAAAGAAAGGATTTACGTTATGAAAAAAAATATGATTTTTCTAGGTGCTCCAGGCGCAGGAAAAGGAACATTCGCCAGCATGCTGACTGAAAAAATAGACATTACACACATTTCTACAGGTGAAATTTTTAGAAATGAGATTAAAAATGAAACTGAACTCGGAAAAACCGCAAAAAGATATGTTGAATCAGGCGGTCTTGTCCCTGATGACATTGTAGCTAAAATGGTTTCAAAAAGACTTGCAGAACCTGATTGCAACAAAGGATTTATCCTAGATGGATTTCCAAGAACAATAAACCAGGCAAAACTATTAACAGATGCCCTTAGTACAATTAATAAATCTATTGATGCAGTTGTTTATTTTGAAGCTGGAGATGAACTATTAATACAAAGATTAACCGCTAGACTCACATGTCGCAAATGCAGTGAAAATTTTAATAAAGTATTCGGTCCTCCTAAAACAGAAGGCGTTTGTGATAAATGTGGTGGTGAATTGTATCAACGCGCAGACGATAGCCTTGAAACAGCAACAAGTCGTTTAGCTTTATACAAAGAGCAAACCGAGCCTCTAGTAGGCTACTATGAAAAAGAAGGATTACTGCTTACAATCAACTCCGAAAGAGATAAAAGCGTTGTTTTCCCAGAATTACTAGAAATGGTAAAATAATGACTCCAGGAAAGGCTATTATACATTCAGAAAAAGAAGTTGTTGGTATTCGTAAAGCAGCTCAGGCCGCAGCTTTTGTCAGAGAACAGTTAAAGATACTGATACAGCCGGGCCTAACTACAAAAGAAATAGATATCCTGGCAGGAAGGCTTATAGAGTCGACTGGTGGAATAAGTGCTTTTTTAGGTTACCGCGGCTTTCCCGGACAAATCTGTATTTCCTTAAACGATGAAGTGGTCCACGGCATAGGCTCCGAGAATAGGCGAGTTATAGCAGGCGACTTGGTCAGTTTTGATATTGGTGTTACTCTAAACGGGTATATAGGTGATAATGCCGAAACTATTATTATCGGAACTCCTGCAGATGAATCAGCCATGCACCTGATAAATAATACAAGACTCGCCTTGCATGAAGGCATAAAAGCAGCATTAAAAGGAAACTTTATCCGCGATATAAGCTGTGCTGTACAAAATATTGCTCGGAAAGCCAATTTAGGCATAGTAAGGGAATATGTTGGCCACGGTTGCGGAGTTCAACTGCACGAACCACCAGAAATACCAAATTATAAAACATCAGACAAAGGACCGAGACTGAAAAACGGAATGGTTTTGGCTATTGAGCCCATGCTCAATTTAGGTACACATAAAGTAAAAACTGACAAAGATGGTTGGACAGTCAGAACAATTGATGCTAAGTTATCAGCTCATTTCGAACATATGGTATTAATTAATGATAATAATCCGGAGATATTAACGTGGCCAAAAAAGGTAGAGTAAATAAAAAAAATAATAATAACAGCCAAAGCAATACAAGTGAAAACAAAACAACTGAAAACAATAACAAAGAAGTATTAACTGTTGATGGTATTGTAAAAGAGCTTTTACCAAACACCATGTTTCGTGTAGAACTTGAATCAGGACATATTGTACTAGCTCATATTAGCGGAAAAATGCGCCTTCACTTTATTCGTATTCTTCCTGGTGATACAGTAACAATGGAAATGACACCGTATGACTTGACCAAGGGAAGAATTACATATAGAAAAAAATAAAAGATTTAATTTAAATCTTGAAAGATTAAAGCCTATCACGAAACTTTTTCGCATAGGCTATTATTTTTTAAGACATCTGAAGTTGACTCTTGACTTACAAAAAAATCACTTGGTTATATTATGAACTTTGAGTTTTTCTAAGGTTTTTTTGATTTCAGGATTGGACATAAACAGTTTCCACAACAAACCTGTCCTATAATTTTCAATCATAATTACAATAGGCCCTTGATCTATACCTATATAGCTCTCAGCAAACCAGTTATGTTTTAGATTGAATGCATCTTTAAAACCATACTTACCCCAAACTTTACTTTTAAAATGTTTATACATAAAGCTCATGCACTCTATCGATTCCTCTGGAGTGTAAACTATTGACGAAATAGGGCCTGACGGGGTAATTGTTCCGTTATCTCTAGGCGGACATGGACTATGTGCAAGATATTGTCCATCAGGATATGGAGGTGCTATTTGAGGTTGGTCACTGGCTGTTAGTCCCCACAAAATGCCGTAATCTTTATAACCTCCCGGATTAGCCTCACAATATTTTTTATTGATTAGAGATATATTTCTAAATACATCAAAGTAAGTTATGTCTTTAGGGAGCAAACCATCTGTAAATTTCGGATTAAGACCAAGATAAGAATACTGTACCCAAAATATAGGCAAATCTCTTCCCCATGGATTATAATGATGGAGATCTTCATCATACCACGAAAACCCCTGATATTGAAGATACTGTCTCAAACCATAAACCTCTTCAAAGTCACCTTTTGGATTTTTGAATAAGTATTTATTTAAATCAGGTCCTGCCCAACCTTTATAATATGCGTCAGTCGGAATTGGATGTGTTGAAGAGGCCATGGCAAGTATATATGTAATCATTGTTTCATTAAACCCCTGAGCATATCCAACTGTGCCGGGGGATTTATTTAGATCATTAGAATTCCAAACTAGCTTTAAGATTTCCTTATCCATGAAGCCTGACCAGTTAACATTTTCCCATAAAGAATCAGAAAGGTCTCTTATTTTTTTTTCTATCTTATTATTTTTAGTATAATATTGACGAGCAGTTAACACTCCCTGAATAAAATATGCCGTTTCAACTATATCTGCCCCCTGGGGCTCATCTGGTTTAAACCTCCATGCTTTTCCTGTTTCACCGTTTATATAGTGTGGAAAAGCACCATGCCAAGTTTTAGATTCTTCAGGATTTTTTTTATACAATACGTTTTTATAGAAAGATAATATTTCCAGAGTTCTTTCAGCAGCCTGTTCACGTGTTATAAAGCCCCTCTCTGCACCAACGATAAAGACCATTAACCCCATGCCTGTGGCACCTGTGGCACATTCGTCATAAGTATTTTGGTTAGGATCATCAGAATGTTTAAATGGGTAACGTTCCCGAACGAGGCCAGTTATTGGATGCGCACCACCATAGAAATAATCAAAAGTTTTATGTTGAACTTCTGTTAATAAATCAGCAGTAGAAAGCGATCCTGCACCACTATACGATTCATTATGGATGCAGGAACTTAAACCAATAATCAATGTTATCAATATTAAAAGAAAAAGCGCTGTAACAAACTGTCTTTTTTTCATTTATACCGTAGGTACATGCCTTTGGCTTGTTAAAATTTTTATTTTTGGTTTCTCTGCGAAAATTTTACCCTCAACTACTTTTATTGTTTTTCGAAAACCATTTCGTTTTGGGTATACTAAATCTATCGCCATTCTTTCCATTTATTGATAAGACTGTTTGTTGAACTGTCATGAGAGTTAACAGCTTCGTCTCCTTTAAGTTCGGGAAGTATTTTCCCTGCAAGTTGTTTCCCTAATTCAACACCCCACTGGTCAAAACTGTAAATATTCCAGATAACGCCCTGTGTGAAAATCTTATGCTCATACATTGCAATAAGTTTGCCCAAAACATTAGGAGTAATCTTTTTAACCAGAATAGAGTTAGTAGGACGATTTCCTTTAAATACTTTAAATGGTACAATATCAGCAACTTCTTCAGACGTTTTCCCCATTGCTGCAAATTCAGCCTCAACCTGTTCTTTTGTTTTACCAAAGGCTAAAGCTTCGGTCTGAGCAAAAAAATTAGAGAGAAGTTTCGGATGATGATCTCCAGTTGGGTTATGTGAAATAGCTGGAGCTATAAAATCACATGGGATAAGCTTAGTACCCTGGTGGATCAACTGGTAAAATGCATGCTGTCCATTTGTTCCGGGTTCTCCCCAGATTATAGGCCCTGTCTGATAATTAACATCGTTGCCGTCGCGGTCAACATACTTACCATTGGATTCCATGTTACCCTGCTGAAAATACGCAGAGAAACGATGCATATACTGGTCATATGGTAATATTGCTTCAGTAGCAGCTCCGTAGAAATTGTTGTAATAAATGCCGATAAGAGCCAGAATTACAGGGAAATTGTCTATTAAATCGGTTTGCTCAAAATGAGTATCCATCT
>CAZVCD010000049.1:0-14668 GCA_964625675.1 uncultured Victivallales bacterium
CAATGGGAATTTTTAATTGTCGTTGAAGGGAAAATATAATTGTCGTTTGACACCCGGCTTCATTTCTTTACGCCGTGGCAGTCTTCGCTCTTCACAAGTTTCGATCGAAGACTGGTGGAACTGACGGGAGTCGAACCCGTGACCTGATCGTTGCGAACGACCCGCTCTAGCCAACTGAGCTACAGCCCCAATTATTATGAATATTAAATCGTCAAATAATGCATACGATTTATAGTATTTGAAGCGCGGTATCGAATTTACTATAATTTTTTTATTTATCAAATAAGGTTTTAAAAGTTTATTTGATAATTTTTTTAGTTTACGTTTTGACTATTAACCTCTTTAAATATATACTAGTCAAATACTAATTCAAAAAGTTAGCACTTCATCATAATTTTCACTGTATAACATATCGGCCTTATCTGGTTTGAGATATGCGTTTTTCTGAATGAATTGATTTTTAAATATTGAATATTCCTGCAATTTTACAGTAAAATTTGTTCTATAATTAATTTTTAAATATAAATAATATGGCAACTATGACAAAAACTGTTAGCAAATCGACTATTGATACACAGCCAGAAATACCACATGTATACCTTGGACCTAATCCGACCCTTAGCTTATATTTTAGACAGATAGCTAAATCTACACTGTTGACTGTTGATGAGGAAAGGATGCTCATGAGCACATATTTTGATAATATGGATACAGTGCGTGATAATATTTATAAGATAGGGTTTGTTGCAGATGAACATGTAAAATTAATTGATAAACTTGCGATTTGGGATATTGATGAATACTTTTATACGAGTGTAAAAAACAGGAGTAATGAGTCAGTTAATCATATATTTTCGAGTTTAAAAGATTGGAAACATGATATTGTTGAAGCTACAGTTAAACTTAGATATGCTATTAATGATAACATAGAAAATACTATTCCGGAGCTGCGGGTAGAATTAAGAACGGTGCTTTATAGGCATAAAGTTTTAAGTGAAGTTGTTGAAGAGTGGTTTGATGACGCTTTGGAGCATGTCCTCATTCTTAATGAAAATAAAAAAGCCTCTCAGTTCTCTAATTCAAAACCATCCCTATTTGATTTTATGAAGTTTTCCTCTTATGACGAGAAGGTTGCTTTCATGGAAGAAAAAGTGATGATGAAAGCAGATGACTTTGTTAACTTAGTAAATGTAACAAAGAAACTCAAGACGGCTGCAGAGGAGGCGCGCTTAAGAATTGTAGAAAGCAATTTGCGTCTTGTTGTGAGTATAGCCAAAAAGTTTAAAAATAGAGGTGTTCCTTTTGTGGATTTAATTCAAGAAGGAAATATTGGCTTGATGAAGTCTGTAGATAAATTTGATTGTTCTAAAGGCTTTAGGTTTAGCACTTATGCTACCTGGTGGATCAAATTATATATTAGACGCGCAATTGAAAGACAGGGTAGAATTGTTCGTATTCCTACACATATGCTGGAAACAATAAATAGAATGTTTATGAAAGAACAGATATTTATTAGGGAAAATGGCCGTGAACCTACAATGGAAGACTTGGCTAAGATACTTGAAGTAACTGTAGAACGGGTAAGGGCGTTGAGAAAAATGGCTATGCAGCCTCTTTCTCTACAGGCATCTATTTCTTCGGATGAGGATGATAAAACTTCATTGGAAGATATACTGGAAAGTACGACAAAGGATCCGGCAAAACTTGCTGTTTATTCATCGCTTCGTGACAAGTTTAAGCAAGTACTGGCTTCTTTAATGGAAAGAGAGCAGCTAATCCTGAAAATGAGATATGGAATAGATGATGATGTGCCAAGAACTCTCGAGGAAGTTGGTAAGCATTTTAGTCTTTCAAGAGAACGGATCCGTCAAATAGAGCTTAAGGCCATTCAAAAATTGAAATATATGATTCGTGAACCTTACCTTTAAAATTTTTTAATTAAAATATACAGGGATTAGCTTTTTCACTTCTTAAAAATTAATTTAATAGTGACTCCAAACACAATTAAAAAAATAACAACAAAATTTATCTTGACTAAAAATGGAAGAAAAAGATTTTTTTTGTATTGACAATGTAGGTTTTTCTTTTATCATTATTAATAATAGTACATTGTAATATACAATTATTTCTATAATCAAGTTGGAATATAAAAATGAATATCCCGAATATAAATAAAGCTAGACTTGCTGATACAGAAAAAATGCAGATTTATGTTTGGGCTGGAACCATCCTCGTAGGTGTCGTCAGTAATGTGGTACTTGGTGTGGTACCCGCTAACTCGACAGGAGGATCTTATTTGTAGATTAAGCTGAATTAACAATACAAAGATCTTTTAAGAAATCCCGCTGTCGAATTAAAACGACAAAGGGATTTTTTTTATGGTGGGAATAGAAAAAATTAAAATAGTTACGAAAGGAAGATATTATGAAAAAAACCGGAGCTAGAATGCTTATTGAAGCATTAAAACATGAGAATGTAGATACTGTTTTTGCATATCAGGGAGCTGCAGTTATACCAATCTTTGATGAACTTTATACAGAACCGTCGATAGACCTTATTCTTCCGCGACATGAACAGGGGCTGATACATATGGCTGATGGTTATGCACGTTCTACTGGAAAAGTTGGAGTTTGTGTTGTTACCAGTGGGCCAGGTGCTACAAATACGATTACAGGTTTAGCTACAGCTAATTATGATTCTGTACCTTTAGTATGTTTTACCGGGCAGGTGCCACATAACCTGATAGGGAATGACGCATTTCAGGAAGCAGATATTGTTGGGATGACCAGTTCTATAACAAAACATAATTATATCGTTTCAGATCGGAAAGATCTGCCTGGTATCATTAAAGAGGCATTTTATATTGCATCTACCGGACGTCCAGGGCCAGTGCTTGTAGATCTTCCTGTTGACATACTTAAAGCTTCTGCAGATGATATATATCCTGAAAAAATTAAGTTAGACGGCTATAAGCCTGTTGTAAATGGACATCCTCTTCAGATTAAAAAAGCGGCCGCAAAACTGATGGAAGCAAAAAGACCTGTAATTTTATGTGGTGGCGGAGTTAATATATCAAACGCATCTGATGTGTTTGCTAAATTTGTAGATATTATTGGCGTACCGGTTGTTTCTACTCTTATGGGGATAAGTGCCATACCATCTGCTCATCCTTTATACTTGGGAATGGTTGGAATGCATGGTGTATATCCGGCAAACATGGCATTGTCCGGCTGTGATCTTATCTTTTCTATCGGCTGTAGGTTTAGCGATAGAATAACGGGAAAACTTAGTGAGTTTGCTGTGGATGCTGAAATTATACATATTGATATTGATTCTGCTACAATATCCAGAAATGTTCCTGTTGCGATTCCCATAGTAGGAGATGCCGGTAATATAATTAACGATTTAATACCATTGGTGGACAGCTGTAATATTACCCCATGGCTTGATACTGTAAAAAAATGGCAGAAGGATTATTCCTTAAAAATTGTAGAAGGAGATAAACACCTTTCTCCCATGCATATTATTAATTCAGTGTCAAATATTTTTACGGATGCTATTGTTGCAACGGATGTTGGTCAGCATCAGATGTGGACCGCACAGTTTTATAAATTTACGAACCCTGGATCACTTATTACTTCCGGAGGCTTAGGCACAATGGGGTATGGTTTACCTGCCGCATTGGGGGCACAGATAGGCAACAGTGATAAGAGAGTAATTTGCATTGCCGGTGATGGTGGAGCGCAAATGAATATTCAGGAGTTAGCGGTTGCATCTCAGAGAGAACTGCCTGTTCTGTTTATTATAATGAATAATAATTATTTAGGCATGGTTAGGCAGTGGCAGGAATTATTCTTTGATAGAAAGTATTCCGGAACTTGTTTGAGGCAGACAAAGTCGTGTCCCGCTAAATGCAATGATTTTGGAGATCATTGCCCTCCATACGTACCGGATTTTGTTAAATTGGCCGAGGCTTATAATATAACAGGTATGCGTGTTACAAGAGAAGAAGATATAATCCCTACACTACAGAAAGCAGCTGATATAAAGGATAGACCTGTTTTAATAGAATTTATTATAGAACAGGAAGCAAATGTAATGCCTATGGTACCTGCCGGTGGTAATATTTCACAAATGCTGCTGGAACAAAAAGGCATTGACTTAGTGTAGTTCAATATATTTATACCCAAAGCGAAATAATTTTTAAGTAATTATAAAAATAATTGAGGATAAAATTCTTGTTGTAACCCAAAAACAAAAAAATGGTATATATAAAAGGAGCAAATAACAATGTTAAAAATATTATCTTTAAATGTTAAGAATCACTCTGGTGTTCTGGCTAAAATTTCAGGTATGTTTTCTGGGAAAGGATATAACCTGGAAAGTTTAACTGTCGGCGTAACTCCCGAACCAAAAATGTCGAGAATAACGCTTGTCTGCAAAAGCAGCAGTACCGAATTTGAGCAGGTAAAAAAACAGCTTAATAAACTGATTGATGTTATCAAGGTTCGGGATTTTACAAATAAAGAAGTAGTTAGAAAAGAACTTGCCTTTATAAAAATAAAGGTAGACCATGATCAGAAAGGGAAAATTATTTCTATAGCGGAAGCATTTGGTGCAGTTATTCAGGATATAAGCCTCGAAACGCTTGTTTTTGAATTAACCGCGTCGTCAGACAAGATCAATCATTTTCTGGATATCTTTACCGATTATAGAATTCTTGAAGTCGCTAGGAGCGGGCTTGTAGCAATGGAAGTCTCAAGATAATTGTTTGGGGTATAAAATCTTTTGCCCCAAAGAACTATTTATTCGGGAATTTACTGCATAGGTCTTTGTCTATTACATAAAGAGTTATCTGTTTGGCGCCGATATCTGTATAATTAAACTTGAAGACTAGATTTTTTATGAGAAGTTTTACTTCTTCCTTTACACGCTCATCATAATTTTTGAATGGATCTGAGTCGAAATCTTTTATTGCTCTTCGGAAATTAGTATTATTAATGAAGGGTGCAAGAACATTTTGCTTTAGGCTTTGATTATATCTGTTATGCAGGTGTTTATACTGTTCTGTGTCGACTATTTTTATTCCGGCTTTCACCTTCTGTAGAGTTTTAGCCACATAATGTTTCAGTACTTCATTTCTAAAATCTTCTCTTTCTTGCAGAGTCGTTTTATTGCCGATAAATATACTTTCTATCGATTCAAAGTATTCATCTGTTACAGTTATTGTTTCTTTGGTGTATGGACATTTTACTTTCGTTCCTATTTCACTGTTAACAGCAAAGAAATAATTGATGATATTAAGCGAAATTTGTTCATCATTATAGAAAAACATAGCTTCTTTTATTTGTTGGAGAACAGTATAATCATAGAGGTTAACAAGAGATTCTAAAAAATCGGACGGTAGTTTTTCGCTGTATTTTTTATACTTAAAGAAATCCAGGAGATCTTCTATATTTATCAGTTTGTTTTTTCTTTTATACTTTGTGTAAAAACGGTTAAACATCTCAATGGATTCTCTACCGGAAAAACCTTTAAAGCCTTCTTCTTCTCCTTCAAGGATTAGTTGATGTCGGATTTTTCTATTGAATTTTTTAGTGTCCTCCTCTGTGAGCCATTTTGGAATATTACCGCTATAGATTTCCAGTTTTAAAAGGTGTAAATTGCTATCGCAGAATTTAGAGTATTGTTCAGGATTTTTTATCCACTCATCTATTGTAGAGGACTTATCGTTTAATCGACTTGAAATAATTGTTTTAGCAAAAGCTTCCAGTACATGGGGAAGAAATTGATTATTTATCCCACCGCCATATACACTTTTGTATATCTCAATTTCTGTATTATAATCTCTTATATATGGGATAGGGATTTTGATAATACGATCAAGAAATGATTTTTCATCGCTGATAACATTGATGTCTTCTGGATTGATTAGGGTTATAAACAATGAATCTATTTTTTCTTCAAATGTATCAACTTTATGAATTCCATCACTTATGATACTATGGATATTTTTAATTCTTTTGATATTATTGGATTTAGCATCCATAATTGCAAAGACACCATTATTGGTTTTAGCCTGTTTTGAATAAATGTAGGTTACGGCATCGCTACTTTTAAAAAGAGCGTCTATCCATTTTTGAAGTTCCTTATTCCTAATTGGTTTATCGTCCAGGGTATCTCCTGGGTTATAAATGGTAATGCCTTCACCCATTTTTTTGTCGTATTCGTATCTTTTTGCACAGAGCATTTGCAGTATTTCTTCAATATCCAATCTACGCGACAAGGACCTATAAATTGAAGTACATATTGCGCACGGTGTTTTTTTTAAAACCCATTCGTATTCTTTATTATAAAAAAGTTTTCGTTTATATGCTTTATCCTCAATTATTTCATCTAAAAGCTTTTTACGGTATTTTTTAGGTATTTGTATTATTGGATGATCATGGCTGGGGCAGGGGATTGATAAAAATTTGTCATAGTGTTTGGATAAAAAACTTAAATCGTTGTTTTTATCATTTGGAGTAATGTTTTTAGTAGAGATATCTTTTATCATTTCCTGAAATAGAGGGCCTCCAATTTTTTCTATATCAATTTGCCAGAGTGTTTCATACATTGCTCCTTCTTTGAGCTTAGTGTAAGATTCTAGTTTATGAAGCAGATTATTTAGGAAAATGCTCTTGCCGCTTCCATGAGGGCCGACAAAAAGGAGCATTTTGTTGGTTGCGCCTCCCTGTCTAAATGAGTCAAAAACGTTGATTAATTTATTTGCAAGCAGGCGATCTGCAAAAAATGGTTGTTCTGTACTGCCAATGAAAAGGTTACTGCAATCGTATTTAATGTAGTGTATTGACTCAGGATCATTTGGATATTCATTTACTCCTTCTGGTATATAGTAATGCATCATATCGTAAATAAGCTGAAAAGTGTTTCTCAGGGTAATAGTCGGATTTTCAGAAACCATTTTTAGAAAATCCTTCAATGAGAAATTTATATTTTTATTTCCCTTCTGGAGTTTATTTGCTAGGTTCTTTAACCCGCGCTCGATGTTATTTACGGTTGACATTTTATCACCAATTTATGTTGTTTCAGATTTCCGTTATTTTTTTGTTTTTTGCAGTATATATGACTTTTATTGGTTTTCCATCTTTTATTTTATGTGTTTCCAGTTGTACTTCTTTTCCCCATAGGTATTCCA
This sequence comes from uncultured Victivallales bacterium, assembly GCA_964625675.1. Lineage (GTDB taxonomy): Bacteria > Verrucomicrobiota > Lentisphaeria > Victivallales > GWF2-38-69. Next base: position 7,199 of record CAZVCD010000049.1, read on the forward strand.
GGCCTATCATAGTATTATTTATAAATTCTCTAATAAGCTGTTTGCCTTCATAGTGATGTACAAGATATAAGACATCTTTTTTTGTTTTTTCTTTTGATACGGTTATATGAGGAGGATGGATTAAATGGCTAAGTATGTATTCTTTATATTCTTCAGCTTTTTTACTTTTTATATAATATTCTTTTGTCATTCTCTGCTTGTTAATTCTCTCTCCGACCATAACTAAATTATATTTGTCAGTGAAATCCTGATTTACAAAAGAGTTTATAAATGTGAAATCATTAAAGTTAGTTCTAACATGGAATAAATAATCTTTACCTTGGTCTTTGCCCTTATCGGTTTTGTTGTTATAGTTTTTACGTGTTTCTATATTTTTTATTTTTTCAAAATCGTAGCTTAATTTACCCTTTTTTGCGGACTCTTTAATGAATTCAAAGAGTCGGCTCCCTATAGCATACGGATTGAAACCGACTACTGGAACAGCAGTAACTAAGGCATTAATTTTAGCAAAATCAGCTTCATGCCCTTTGATTCTGTCATCACTAATAAAGAGCTCGCTATGCCAGTAGGTGGCCCATCCTTCATTAATGATTTTGGTCCTTCTCTGTGGTTCGAAGTGAAGGGCCGTATTCCTAACTATTTCCATTACGGACTTCATCCATTTATTTTTATCATTGTTAAGGAACGAAGAATTTTCAATAAGATATTTGATTAGGTCGAAAGGTTTGATTTTTACTTCTTTTATATATTTATCGTAGAATGTTTCAAACTCCGGATATAGTTTTTTAATATTTAATATAAAAAGAGTATCCGCCTGCTTCCTGTCGTCGAATGTTTTATCTTTTTCTGTTTCAGTAATAATTTTATTGTAGTTATCAATTTCCTTAAGATAGATTGGTGTTTTTACCTTTTTTACCTGCTGTAGAAAGATGTTAAAGAAGTAATCTATTTTTGTTGTTTTTTCAGGTTTGCTCTTATCCAGCTCAGAAAGTTCTTTATAGTAACCGGTGATGTTATCAATTCCGCGCGTAAATTCTATTACATAATCAACCCAGCGGCCGTGTTTACTTCTATAGTTGGAGATTAGTCTTTTATCTGCGAGTGCCTGGCCTACAAAATCGTCATCCCAAGTTTTTCTAAAGTAATTATTGTTCTGCATAAAGTCTATGTGTGCTAAAACATGATAAAAAATCATCACATTCAACCAGTCGGGATTATTGTCGTTATAGAAGGAGAGCGCAGGTCTGGAATTGATTACTGTCTCATAGGCGTTATGCGGATACAGTTCATATTCTTTCATGCCTTTTATTATTTCCAGATCGTTGACCCAATAGTCGTACAGTGTCGGTATCATGCCTTTAGGTGCCAACTCCAGCATATCTCTATTGGTGACAATGTATTCGAGTGATTCATTGTCAAATGAAAGACCGGCTTCCCGTGCCCGCTCTTTGCATCTTTCCATTATTTGTTTTGTATGTTGGCTTATGATTTCCATTTCTACACCTATTTTTCAATATTTATGGCCTGTTGTCTACTCTTTAACTAGCTTTTCTTCCGAGACAAGTTTTTTTATTCCTTCAATTAGGCGTTGTTCGTCCACATCCTGTTCCATGGCATCTAATCGGATTAAATCCGGGAACTCTTTTAAAAAGTCATTTTCACCTAAAAAATCTTCAAGTCTTGATTTAGCTTCGGTTGAAGAGGAATTAACGATTGTAATTCCCATTCTGCTCACATATGAAAGCATCTTCTTAATTGAGTCTTTTAAATTATCTGTTTCAGGATTCCAGTCATCACCGTCGCCGCCATAAAAAACATAAACATTGTAATCTTTAGCGAGATTTTCAGCTTCTACAATTTTGTTTACATATTCTATTGATGATTGAATAGATGTACCTCCGGCAACATTAGTATTGTAGTATGTATGAAAGTCATCTACTTCCTTAGCGTCTGTGTCATGCAGTATGAATCTACTTTCAACCTGTTCCTTGAATTGATATATTAGCCAGCTGAATATCATTACATGTTGGCTGCACACCAGTTCTGTTGGCTTGCCATACATAGAACCTGAGTAGTCACGAACAAAAAAAACAATGGCCTGTGCTTCGGTATCTCTTTCTTTGGAAAGAGTTTTGTATATGTAATCGTGTGGGTTGATCAGTATATTGTCCAGTTCTTTATGATTTTTAGCATCAAACCGCTTAAGGTTTATATTTGTTTTGATAATTTGCATTAGAGTTCTTTTTTTGTCAAGAATTTGTCCAGAGCCCCTGTTTATGTCAGTTAAATCATAGATAAATTTGGTAAGAGATTTCTTTTTCCCTTTATCTTTAAGATTCGGCAGTTTAAATTTTTCTGTAAGAATTTTACCTAAATCATAAGCGTTAGACAGTACTTCATGTTCTTCTCCTGCCCCGGAGCCGGCGCCAGTACTGTCACCCATACCTTCGGGCTGTAATGGGCTTTCTCCTATTACGTCTCCTTCTTCACCTTCTACTGCTCCGGTTGTTTCTCCTTCTGAAGTGCTATCCGAGTTGTCGGCATCTTCTTGTACTCTATTGTCATGATAGAACTTATCTTCAGCTGTAGTTGGCACTATAACAACTTTATTTTTCTTTCCTCTACCCGGTTTGACTATTTTCCCTATATTTATTTTTCTTTTGAAACCATCTTTTTCTCTCTGTTTATCACGTTCCAGTAATTCGTCGAGTGTTTTTATACTGTGATAATACGGCGCTACGGTGTCTAGGTTTTGTAGCTTGGAAGTAAAACAGGAATCTGCATACGGGGAAAAGGTATTACGGCATGAGTCTTCATTCAGGGAACCGTTGTTCTCCGATTCTCTAAGCAAATCCAGTTTTGTCTTTTTAGTTGACATGGAACAATACCCTATATATTTCAGGTTTTTGGTTTTTTAGTTCATAAATCATAAACCTAGAATCATAAATTTTTATCAGCTTTCATCCTGTCTTGTACAGAAATAATCTATTGTTTTTTGTGCACATGTTTGACAGTAACCAAGTTTTTCACACATGGTTTTAATGATTTTGTTATAGAGTTTTTTGTTTTCTTCATTGGTTCTGTTTGCGAGGGCGCCAACTAGGCTTCCGGCACCTGCTACATCAGACTGTAGCCGTACATCTGTAACAGCTTTTACCAAGTCTAGATTGTCCATAAAGTCATAGTTTGGATCTGTATGTGCTTTTCTGCCATAAATTCTTCTTATTGTAGTTCTAAATGATTCTTTCTGTTCATTAGTCTTTAATCCCAGGCGTTCTTCCACGCTTTTAATATATGTTTCGTCGATTTTAATTGCTTTTGATTTGCCGGTGGACGGATCTGTATATCTCCACATGTTGTCTGGCCCTAGTTCCTGAGAATCTATTGCTATAATCATATTGACGTAATTTATGACTTCTTTTTTTATAGCCTGTGGCTCATCCATGTAGGCATCAAACATAGTTGTTCGTATTTTTTCTCTATAGAGAGTTTTACCTACTTTAATATCTTCTAGATATTTGGATCTAAGCTCAGGTTCCTGAACGTAGTCAAGTACGATTTGGGTTAATGCTTTAAATACGTTTTCAGCGTACATGCATTTACCTTCCTGTGTTTCTGAGTCTTCCATAAGGAGCTGTAATGCGCGTCCCTGATTACGATGGCCTATCCCGCGTTGTCCAAATCTTTTTGTTACGTCAGGTTCTCTCTGTAAGTCGTCTATTAGCTCTATCAGGGTCTTTATACTTTTGTCTCCTGCAATTTCTCCTGCGGAGAGTTTTCTGATTTCCAGAGAAGTGAGTTTTTCAGATTTTGGAAGACGGGTTAATACTACTGCATTGGAGACAGCGAAATTCAGGTTTGGGTCGATATGAAGATCTTCTCCAGCCATTGTTGTTTTTTTGTTTGGGCCGAGAGAATAATTCGTCAGTTCTTCCTGCAGTTTGTAATCTGTATTATGCCCGAAATAACATATTCTGCATCTGTCAACAATGGGGGCTTCTTCTTTGGCGCTTATGAAACGATAGAATTCTTCGTTGTTACTTGTAGCTATTATAAGCGTATCTATTGGCCATTTATATCCATCTATTTCAATATTTCTGTTTTGTATTACTCCAAGGTAAACCTGCACTAGATCTCGTTTGTTCTTAAATATTTCATCACTGAAATGTATGCCGCTACCGCCAACTCTGGCGAGGGCTCCTATTCTCAAATCTAAGCGATATGGATTGTTGGTGTCAGATATATGAAGAAGCCTTTGTATAGATTCTTCACCAAGTAAATCTTTTGCAGATGAGGTTATTTTATCTCTAGCGGAATATTTGCCGGTAACTGTTCCCATAGTTTCGCTCAGAGGAACAGGAACAACTTTTATAAAGTCTTTCATGTCCTGAATATTACCGTTTGTGTATTCACGAAGTTCGTTTAAGATATAGTCAGAACATGCGCCGAGTGGTCTGTAGTTTTTATCAACTTTAGTGATATCTGCATCTTTGAAGCCGAATTCGGACAGTTTTTGAAGGCTTTCATCTTTTGTAGGGAAAAAGTTCATGGCAAGAATCATAGGGTCTTCAAAGGTCTGTGATTCTATCTCTGTCAAATTTCCATATTTTTCAAGCTTATCTAAGTTAGTAAATTTGAAAGTATAACGCCTATTGTTTTCTTGAGATAAAAATCTGCGGTAGGCGGCACATGTATAATCTACAAAAAAAGTTTTTCCATTTCCCGGTTCACCTACAAGGACGAATGCCATTTCAGAAGAAGAACCTCTTTCCGCTGCATCCTTAACAAATGCTACAAAACTGTTTATTTCGTTATAAAGACCTATTATGTGTTTGGGGCCTTCTCTGAAGATTTTAAAATCGAAAGCAGTTTTTCCGTTAACCTTAACTTTTTCATAAGCATCAGGTCTGTCAAGTATCATTCTGGATACGGATTCGAAAACATTTTCAAACCGTCGTTTTTTTTTCAAGATTTCCTGTATGTGAAAATCTAAAGTACAACTGTTGTTTTTTTTCATAACCTCAGCCTCCCTTTAATATAGCTATTCGATTAAAATTTAATTATTCTAACTTATATCTTTTTAATAAATCAAAGGCTCAACAGATACTCTTATATATAACATTATAGCTATATTTACCTGTTTTGGCAAGTATTCCAAGTAGAGAAAGGGGGTAATTAACTATTATCTATTTGTGAAACAATTATTGACTTTGGAAAATAGAACATGGCTAGGGCTGATAAGTTTGTAATCCGTACTTAAACAGTTTTACCGTTGTTCTGTAGTTTTTATAAGTAGGTCTTCATGTTGAGTTTTTTTAAATTTGTATAGGAAAACAGCAGCTCTTCCTGTAAAAATACCTGAGAAAAAACCGGACGTAATAAGACTTAAAAGAATAAACCATTGCTGCTTTAAATATTCCGGATGAACGGATGATTCGTACCCAAAGTAATATCCTTTGGCAAAAGCAATGATTATAAGAATTAACGGTAGTGGGCTGCCGGGCAAAGCTATGAGGTAATTTGTTTTATCTGCTTTTATTTTTATCTTTTTATAGAGCATCCAGCCTACAATCAATCCACCCAACAAAAATAGGATGTAATAGTAAGGATTGGTTATTTTATGCAGTGAAATTATAAAAAAAACAACAGGCAGTACTAAAAGTTTTTTTAACTTCATCGTATTTGGTTTTAAAGCTTTAATCCCTTTATATATCAGAAAAATAAGAACAACATATACCCAGGTAGGCGTTCCTTTTAATATTTCCAGCATAATAATAAACCTTTCTATAATAGTGAATAACTTTGTATTTTAATTTGTTGGTAGAATATAACTATTGGATGCTTTAAATCATAAAATACAGCCATGAAAGAAGGACTACATATGACACAAGAGCAACTGGAATTCCATATGTGGCAAATTTCCAAAATGAAATTTTGACACCATATTCTTTAGCTTCTTTTACTACAATTATGTTGGCGACACTTCCAATAAGGAACAGATTGCCGGCTAAAGTATTTGCCAACGCCAGAATATATCCGTTTACAGGGTTGCTAAGGTCTACCATGTGCACAAGTAGCATAACTGCTGCAGAGTTATTGATCAAGTTGCTTAGCACGCCGGTTGATAATGTTAAGACATAAGGGTTGCTAATTTCTAAACCATGGCTGCTGAGCCATTGCAGTGCAGCTTTTCCAAGGCCTATATCGTGAAAAGCTCCGACTACAACAAATAAACCTATAAACAGTATCAGCAGTTGCCAATCAACAAGTCTCAGTACATCTTTACTTTCTAGTTTATGGCTGCATAAAAGTAATCCGGCTATAACAAGTGCCACGAGATAACGTGGGAGAGGGGTAAAGAAAAGTATTATTATTACGATAATTGCAACTAATCCTTTTATGGTGCGCCATGTGTGCAAAGGGGTGGTATCTTCAGGCGGAGGGACGAAGTTTTCATCAACTTTCAGATCGAAATGTTTTTTGCCCATTAAAAGTATGACAAAGTAAGCGGCAAGCATAGATATTGAAACAGGGACTACTGCGAAAAGCATATATTTTCCAAAACTGAGATGTGCCATTTCGCCGACGAGCACATCCTGTGCATTACCTATTATTGTAAGCGCACAACCTATATTACTTGAGATAGCCAGTGCTATCAGAAATGGAATTGGGTTGAGTTTTTTACGCAGAAGTGATATTGCAACGATGGGGGTAAAAGCAAAACAAACTACATCATTGTTGAGAAAAGCAGATAATATGCCGGAGGAAACCATTAATATGAATAAAAATAGAGCCGGCCGTGTCATGAATCTTGAAATTATTTGTGCAGCCCTGTGATAAAATCCAGCACGCTGAAGTTGGCAGGATATTACCATTAACGCAAAAAGTAGAAGTATTGCTTCGAAGTTTACACTTTTTACTGCTTGCTGCAGCGTTATACATCCAAGTGCCAGCATTGCGATGCCACCGAGTAAAGTAATTCCCGCACGGTCTAATCTTAACCCCCAAAACCCTCCGGCGGCAATACCTATATATGTGGCGATAAATATTATAAGAGTAGCGGTTGTAACAAAATCCCAAGTTAGTGCCATAGTTGCTTCCTTCATCTTTATGTTATTAATTCTAACTTTATTATATCGCCTTGTCAAGTATTTGTCAGCATTACGATTGTTTAGACTATGGCTGTTTTGCAAGTTGACGATATTAACCACGACTGAACAGTTTTGATCATTTAAAGAAGTGATTTTTGGATGGACATGTAAGTGTTGAGATATGTTTAGCCTCAAATACGTGTTTTTTGGGCGATAATTGTTAGTATTATTTATATATTGCAATTAATCATAAAAAAAGCGAATTGTGTACTTTGGATAATTCGATTAAAATTATTAGGAAACTACTTATTGAGTCTATATCACCATTAGCCTGAATTATTCATAAAAAATGACAAGTTGAGCTATAACATATTTAGCA
>CAZVCD010000050.1:0-3033 GCA_964625675.1 uncultured Victivallales bacterium
CTAATAAAATGTCTAATATTTTTTATTAGTATAAAATTAAAAAAAAGAGAAGAGTTATGGTTAAAAAATTATTAAAGTTAATTACTGTATCGCTGATGGTGCTATTTGCTGCTAATTTATTTGCTGGTAATAGTGAGCCTACTCTTGATATCCCGTCTATACCACCATCCATGATGAAAAAATACAACGCTGTGCCATCCACTGGTGCTGATAGTTCTGCTGCAGTGCCTAAATATACAAGTTTTGGTGCTTCTGTTAATATTGAAGCTATGATTCAGGCTGCTGAAAATGCAGGTTTGAAAGGTGTTAAATATATAAAGCTTGATGATGGGAAATGGGAAATAAAAACTCAGGTGGGAAGTAAAGAGACCAAGTACTCTTATAATCTATTGAACTCAGAACTTACGAAGGATGGTCGTGAAGTAGAAATTAGTGGCCCTCAAACCCCTGTTGATTTGACATCTTTACGGAATGCAGTTAATGCTGCGAAGTCAGTAAATGGTAAATCTTATAAAGTAATTAGTATTAAGTCTGAAGGTACTTACTGGAAAGTAAAAGCTCTTAGTAAAAGTAAAGAGTGTGAAGTATTGGTAAACAAAGACAGCGGGAAAATAATTCATTCTGAGTTAGATGATTAATTATACCATAGGTATTTTTTAGATTTTAACCGAACTCATCGAATGTTTTTGACCAACATATCTGCGCAATTCGGGATTAATATATAACATTTGTGATGTATTAGTTTTCTTAAGTGTAGACAAATGTTGTTTGAGGATATAGTTTTGCTATAGAATAACTCAAGCTGTCAAGCTAGCTTAAATCGGAATTATTTGTAATGAAAACATATATTTTCAGGTTGACTTCCGGTGTAGATTTAAAGCTTTATCTACAGAACTATGTTATAGAAAATGCTATCTCTGCGGGATTTATTTTATCTTGTGTTGGTAGCTTGAAACATTTAAATATCCGCCTGGCTGACGAAAATCATATCCTCTCTAGAACTCAAAAATACGAGATACTTTCACTAAATGGAACTTTGTCTAAGGATGGTCTGCACTTGCATGTTTCAGTAGCAGATTCAAAAGGTCAGGTTTTAGGAGGACATCTGCTCGAAAATAACATAGTTCATACTACAGCGGAAATTATTATTGGAGAGATTGAAAATACAACTTTTAGTAGAGAATTAGACAAAAACACCGGTTTTAAAGAGTTGTTAATTAACCCTAGTTATGGATAATGTTATCTTAAATTGAAACGAGATTTTCTGAATAAGTTCTAAGTTCCAATTTTTATCCATTAGTCGGTTAATTTCGGACAGCTTCGGAGAGCTGTCCCTACCTGTACGGTGCATTGCTTGGAGTTTAGGTAGGGCGGTTTCTCCGTAAACCGCCGGAATAGTAGATGACTTTTATTCATTATTTAGTTTAATTAAATATAAATTATCAAATTTTAATCGTCCTCCAAAGGCGGATAAACCTTTGGCGATCACTAAATCACTAAATCACTAAATTAGATGTAGGGGGAAAGAATGAATCGTAATCTAGCATGGGTAGCTTTTATTATTTTTATTCTTGTGGTAGTAGGGTCATTGATTTTTTTTAAGTCTCTAGACAATCCGTCAGTTTTAGATAAAACAGTAAAATCTGAACCGGCAGTACTTTTGCCTACCTCTCAGGAAAACAAAGATAAAGCATTTCCGGAAGTAGACGATATAGAAAAGGACGCAGTAAAAAAAGACACCGTAAATGCGCCCGTTTCTGTAGCAAAAAATTTAGATATAAAAGAACAGCCTTCTGTGCTTAAAAAGTCAGCAGAGAAAACGACAGAAATATATAAGACATCATATTTTGCGATAGAATATCCAACTAAAGACTGGGAGCCTGCAGAGGGCAAAAGTATGGATTTGCCCAGTTATGTGAATGTTCCTCAAAATGTTGCGCTTGCTATGGTTCAAATTTTAAATAAACATAACGAAAATTCTATCTTTCTCCATGTTTCTTCAAGTAACAAAGCTGATTTTAATAAAATGACCAATCCTGAAATAGTGGATTATATACAGTCCATATACAGCGATAAGAGAATAAAAAATATACCTATCAGCAATATAAATAACAATAAGTTTGCACTTTTGGAGTTTACGCCGCGTAATAATTCAAAAGTTTCAGTAAGACAGTATTTAACAACTAAAGATAATAACCTTTACGATATAATTTTTATTGAAAATAAATCTGAACCAATAAGTGAAAAAATGGTAGACAATATATTGAATTCTATAAACCCAAAAGATGATTCATTACAAAAAGAACCAAAGACCGAAAACAAACAAATGGTTGGGGGATGGTATCCTGTTTTCTTTAATAAATATGATCAAAAGCAAGTTGATGCTATTATAGATTCAATAAAAAATGGCCGAGTTAAACGTATCACTATTACTTATGACAATAATAAAAGTCTTGCAGAACAGGTCAAAGCAGGGATTCAAAAAGAACTCAATTTTGCAGTCATGATGGATCATGTACAAAACAAAGATACCGACACAGTTCAATATGACCATGACAAAGTAGTTGTAACTGTTTATCAATAAATATGGTTTAGGGTTTAGGGTTTAGGGATCGCCCGAGGCGATTAAATTTTAGGTTTTCACCGTCAAGGCTATGGCGGATAAACCTTTGGTGATAGTCAAATCGCTAAATAATAGGGAAGGGGACTTTTATAATGAAAGTAATTGTTGATTTTTGTGTTATTCCAATTGGGGTAGGTGTCTCTGTTTCTGAGTATGTTGTGAAATGTGAACGCATCCTAAAAAAAGCAGGTTTGAAAACAATTTTACACTCTTACGGAACGAATGTAGAAGGGGAGTGGGAGGATGTTTTTGGAGCAATTAAGCAGTGTCATGAAGCGATCCATAAAATGGGTGCACCACGCATTTCTACTTCAATTCGTTTAGGTACACGAGTAGATAGAAAACAATCAATGGCAGATAAAATTAAAAGTGTTGATGAGAAGGTTTAAGTATGGATAAACCCACCCCTT
>CAZVCD010000050.1:3133-14496 GCA_964625675.1 uncultured Victivallales bacterium
AGATAAAATTAAAAGTGTTGATGAGAAGGTTTAAGTATGGATAAACCCACCCCTTCCTCCTTCGCCGAGGCTTCGGCGGACAGGTAATCCCCTCCCAAGAGGGGGATTAACGCTGCCTGGCCTGTTTTATCCGGTAGAACGAATATGGATGAGGACTGAACATAAAAGATAGGAAGATTAATTATGGAGTCTAAATGTCATTGGTGGCAAACAGGTATTATTTATCAGATTTATCCTAGATCGTATCAGGATAGCAATAATGATGGCATTGGCGATTTAAAAGGGATTACTGACAGGTTGGATTATATTAAAAGCATTGGCGTTAAAACGATTTGGTTATCGCCTATATATCCTTCTCCAATGCATGATTTTGGTTATGATGTTGCCGATTATACTGATGTAAATACAATGTTCGGTTCAATGGATGATTTTAAAACTCTACTTGCAGAGGTGCATAAAAGGGATATGAAATTGATACTGGATCTTGTGCCTAACCATACATCAAGTGAACATAAATGGTTTAAGGAAAGTATAAGTAGTATTGATAATCCAAAACGTGACTGGTATATATGGAAAGATCCGGCTCCTGATGGTGGGCCACCTAACAACTGGTTGAGTTTCTTTGGGGGATCGGCATGGGAATTTGATAAAAAGAGTGGACAGTATTATCTGCATCTTTTTGTTAAGCAGCAGCCTGATTTGAATTATCGTAATCCTGATGTTCGCAAAGCCATGCTTGATGTAATAAGATTTTGGCTGGAGAAGGGGATTGACGGATTTAGAGTCGATGTAATATGTTGTATGGGGAAAGATGAGTTATTCAGAGATGACCCCATAAATCCGGATTGGGACGGGATTGTTCCTTTTGATAAATATGAGCATATACGTTCGACAAATCTTCCGATTGTGCACGATATTGTTAAGGACATGCGAAAAGTAATTGATAAATTTGATGACTGCATGATGGTTGGTGAAACATATTTGCCATATAATGAGTTGATTGAATATTATGGTAAAGATCATGATGAATGTCATATGCCATTTAATTTCCATTTGCTTGATGCTAAGTGGAAAGCAAAAGTTATTCGTAAACTTGTAGACGATTATGAAGCTATACTTCCAGAAGGATGCTGGCCAAATTATGTTATGGGTAACCATGATCAAAAGCGTATTGCTACAAAAATAGGACAGAAGCAGGCTCGCATTGCTAATATGTTACTTTTAACTCTTCGTGGCACTCCGACATTTTACTTTGGAGAAGAAATAGGTATGCATAATGGAGTAATTCCTCCGGAATTTATACAGGATCCGCCTGCCGTTAATCAACCGGAAATCGCGGATAAAGTAGGCAGAGATCCTGAACGTACACCGATGCAATGGAATGGTACTCCAAATGCCGGTTTTTCATCAACAAATGTAGTTACCTGGCTACCTGTTGCAAAAGGTTATAAAAAAAGAAATGTTGCTTTGCAGGAAAAGTGCTTTACGTCAGAGCTTGCTCTATTTAAAGCTTTAACTACGTTACGCCAGGCGGAACCGGCGCTGACAATCGGGGATTACAGTTCTCTTGATATAGGTAAAGGGAACGTTTATGCCTATAAAAGAACTGCTAAGGGTAAAAATAGTTTTTTAATAGTACTGAATTTTGGAAAGAAAAAACATATTCTTAACTTAAGTGAAGTTGGTTCATATGCGTCTATTGCGGTAGCGTCCGACATGAAACGGACAGGCAGAGTCAAACTTAAAAAGCTAAAAATTTATCCTAACGAAGGACTGGTTTTAAAGATATAGGACAAGATAAATCATTTCAGAAAGGTTTAAGGTGAATCCCACTAATGTTTTTTAAATTTTTACAAAAAAGGAACCATTTTATGGTTTTCAGCAATTATTGTTGCCTAATCTAGCGTTATAAACAAAGTTGTTATTATCCCTAAATTCTTTATAAACGTTAACTGCTTCTTCTCTTAAAACGTTATTAATTACTTTGATTCCACGTTTATTGAGTTCACCTTCCCAGTCATCAGGCCTTGGTCCTTCATCAAAGCCTGTGATCTCTTCCAACTCTTTCCCCTGGCCAGCGATAACTAGTCGTTTTATACCGGACCATATAGTTGCTCCATAACACATAGTGCAAGGAAGCCAATTTACAAAGAAATCATGTTCTGGCAAGTTTTCTCCTCCAAGATCATAAACTCCCAACCTTTTTTGTGCTAATGAAAGAGCCATAATTTCAGCATGTGCACTAGAACAATTTGTAGGCATAACTCTATTAACTCCAACAGCTATAATTTTTCCAGAGTTTGATTCAAAAACGCCAGCGGCAAAAGGTCCCCCTGTGTTATGTCGAATATTTAGCCTTGATAAATCAATTATCAATTTCATTCTATCTTCAATTGACTCGATAATGTCTGGATATTGGGACATATAATCTTTACACCAACTAGGTAATTCTAAATTAAAATCCATGCATAATTTATTCATGATAGGGCTCTTTTAATAAGTTATTGATTTATGTAGGATTATCCGAGGATAAGGATGTTTTTATCTAAGATAGTGATTCTATTGAGTACCCGGTTTTAAATACGTCGCCAGGTTTAAGGGCAATTATGCCGGGTTTCTCTTCCAGAATACCTGTAGCATCTACAGTATCATCGTATCCGTACCAAGGCTCAATGCAAACATAATCCGCACCTGGTTTAGCCCAGATTCCCAGGTCTGGGGCATTCTGGGTATTGACTTTGATCTTTCTATTATTTTTGTCATTTTTTACATAAATATTACGTGATTTTACGTTGGAAAAAATTAAAGCATCGTCATCAAAAATATTTTCACTTAAGTTAATAGTTTTTTCGTTATTCAAATAAGCCTGTTTTTGCTGCACCAGTAGTTCGTTTACAAGTTTATATGGATATAGGGTTTCATTTTCTTCAAACTCTATATAATAATCATCTAATTTTGTTTCATTCAGAGGTAGCGAAATAGCAGGATGACTGCCGATGCAGAAAAACATGGTGTTTTCATCATTGTTTTCTATCTCGTAATTTACGCTTAGTATGTCGTTATGTAGAGAGAAAGTAACTCTGAATAAAAATCTGAAGGGAAAATTTGTTCTTATTGTAGGAGTAGATTTTAAGACCAGTGATACGCTGTCTCTTTGCTGTTTATCTACAGTAAACGTTTGTGTTGAAGCAAAGCCGTGCTTAGGCAGTTCATACTCATTACCATTATATGAATATTTTCCGTTTTTTAGTCTGCCGACAAAAGGGAAAAGTATAGGTGCGCTGCCGTTCCATATTTTTGGTTTTGACTGCCAGATAATTTCATCGCCGTTTATATTGAAAGATTTAAGCTCTGCACCAAAAGAGTTTATCTTAACAATGCTATGTTCAGAAATAATAATATGCATTTTGTTTTTCCTTGTCTATGGTTTTTGCTGAGAGCATGATTGCAGTAAACTGTTAACAGCGAAATAAAATAAAAAGGCAGGCTATAAGCAGCTGGCTTGCATTTTTTGTTGTTGATAAAAACGTGTATAAAATGTATTATAAGGTATACTTCTGAAATATTCCTATCAAAAATGAAGTAAATTTAAGGTATTTTTATTTTAATATGTATAATATTCCTTAATTTTATTAAAAATATTCGAAAAGTTAAAAGTGTGAAGTATGATATTCAATAGTTATAGCCGTGTATTGAAATTTATAGCTTTTGTTTTTTTCTGTATACACTTGAAGATAAAGTGATTAGCATGGTGGTCATATAAGGTGTCCATCTATAAACTCTTAAGGTAATATCTAATGAACAATTTAATAACAGCTGAAAATGTTAATAAGACATATAAGGTGGGATCAGCTAAGAAGTTTAAGGCTGTAGATGGTTTGAGCTTTAATGTTAAAGAAGCTTCATGTTTTGGTTTTTTAGGTCCTAACGGAGCGGGTAAAACTACTATGATGAAGATGATATATAGCAGGTTGAATAGAGATATTGAACCCAAAAGCATTATAGACGTGTTTGGTTTTGATCCAGCTAAAGATCCGCTTAAAATAAAATTTGTTTCTGGGGTTGTACCTCAGGAGGATAACCTTGATGAAGAAATTAATGTTTTCCAGAATCTCTTTATTTATTCCAAATTTTATGGAATGCCTAAAATAGATGCCAATAAACGGATAGATGAACTTCTTGAATTTATGGAATTGTCAGAGAAGAGGAAAACAGATATCAGAGCTTTATCAGGCGGTATGAAGAGGCGGTTGGTTATTGCACGTGCTCTTCTACATGAACCACGACTACTTATTCTTGATGAACCTACGACTGGCCTTGACCCGCAGGTAAGGCATACAATCTGGAATAAATTGCGTGAATTGAAAGAAAACGGAATGACTATCCTTTTAACTACTCATTATATGGATGAAGCATATCAAATCTGTGATAATATTATTATTATGGACAATGGGAAAAAAATCATAGAAGGTTCTCCAAAAGTTTTGCTTAGGGAAAATATGGAAAAATATGTCCTTGAACTGATTAAAGCTGATAAAAATGCTTTAATAAAGCTGGATATAGATAAAAATATAATACGTGAAGATAATTTTCATGAACCACCGCATCTTTATTCTAATGATTTCAATGCTTTAAGAAAAGTTGCGGATATATTGAAGGATGATGAACACTATCTACGCCAGACAAATTTAGAGGACTTATTTATGAAGCTCACCGGGAGAAAACTCAATGAATTCCAATAGTCTAAATTATATGCCTCCGAATATTTTTATTCGCTTGTTTAGCGTATGGTATAGGCATTTTAAAGTATATACTAAAAATATATTCAGTAATGGTTTTCCTCCCTTTATGGAGCCGTTGATTTTTCTTGCCGGCATGGGACTAGGGCTAGGTGGGTATATTGCTGATATTGACAATATGCCGTATATTCAATATTTAGCTATAGGCTTGCCGCTATCTTCAGCAATGTTTACAGCGGCTTTTGAGTGTTCATTTGGAACATTTATCAGGCTTGAATTTTCTAAAACTTATGATGGTATGCTAACTGGACCGTTGAGTATTGAAAATTTATTTATAGGAGAAATAATTTGGGCAGGAACTAAAGCTGCTTTTTATTCTACAGCGGTTTTATCTGTCTTGCTTCTTTGCCATGTTATCCCTATGACTGCTACTGTACTTTTTATTCCTGTTGTGGGTTTTATAGTCGGTATTATGTTTGCACCATTGTCTTTGATTTTTATGTCTTTTGTTAAATCTATTAACACTCTCAATTTCTATTTAACTGGTGTAATAACTCCAATGTTTATGTTTTCCGGCATTATGTTTCCTGTGACAAATTTACCAAAATGGATGCAGGGTGTTGTTGAACTTTTTCCTTTAGTGCATGCGGTTAATATTGAGCGTGCATTATGTGCTAATTCTTTTAATGTAAGATTGATATGGGATTTAGCATATTGTATTGTGTTCACGCTGGTTGCAACTTTTATTGCTGTTAGAAGAATAAGAAAAAGACTTATGAATTAATATAAATTAACAAACAATTTGAGGTGATAATATGAAAAAACTACTTCTGTTTTTTGAAAGGGCAATCATTTTTGTTCTTCTTATACTAATGGGTCTTACAGTACTATTAGCAACATTAAGGCTAGGATATAATTTATTTGAAGAACTTATCAAGCCTCCTTTTATGATTTTTGATATTAAGAATCTCCTGGAAATATTCGGTTTTTTCTTTATGGTATTAATAGGGCTGGAACTGCTTGAAACAATAAAAGCATATCTGAGCGATAATAAAATACATGTAGAAGTAGTTTTTTTGGTTGCTATGATTGCAGTCGCCAGAAAAGTAATTATTCTTGATTATGCCGAATCAACACCACAAGTTCTTTATGGAATATCTGCTCTAATACTATCTTTATCCATAGGCTATTTTTTGATGAAGAAGGTGTTTGCGGGGAAGATCGAAAAAAAATAAAAAGTAAAGCATGTAATGTGTTTTGTGGGACTAAAATGAATATAACACTAATCGGAATGCCAGGTGCAGGGAAAAGTACTGTAGGTATTATTTTAGCCAAAAATATATCATTCGGGTTTATTGACACAGATGTATTAATTCAGATAAATCAACAGAAGTCATTACAACAGATAATGGATGAAACAGGCTACCTCAATTTGAGAAAGATCGAGGAGAAAGAAATACTTAAATTAAATATTGACAGACACATCATTTCTACCGGAGGAAGTGCGGTTTATAGTGATAAAGTAATGGATCACCTGAAAAATATTTCGACAGTTGTTTTTCTTAAGGTTAAGTATGACGAGATAAAACGAAGAATACATAACTTTAAAACACGGGGTATTGCTAAAGCTGAGAATCAGTCATTTCTAGAACTCTTTGATGAGCGCCAGAATCTATATAATAAATGTGCAAATATAACGATTGAATGTACTAATATAGACCAGGACACAACGGCTGAATTAATTGTCAAAAAACTAGGTATTTGATTTTTTAAGTGAACTCATTGAATATTTTTTTGAGTCCAAAAAATATTTTGTCACAGAAGCAGAGGGGGGCAGGCGCTACATAAATGTTATTACTGCATCGCATTTGTTTACTTTATTTGGACTTTCAAAATAAATACTGATATCTCCATCTGCACTCACGCTTAAAGCTATTCCACCCCACCTATACGCAGATTCAGCCGCTGTAGTTCTTGCCCCAGGATGACTTCTAACATTTGGGTGTGGCTTGATCATAGCACCGAATGCCATAATCCCTTCATTATTGCATACAACAGCACCATCGATACTGGCTATTTCAAGGAAAAGACGTTTTTTACGAATAACAGTTGGTTTTTTAGTTGTAGCATTATCAGGAGTAAAGAAAGATTTTGACAGCATGCTGCGGAATAGATCCGGGGTGCCGTACTTAGCACATGCGGACGAACTGGTGCTGACCAGCTGCTTAATTACAGTACAGTTAGGATCGAAAACTATAAGAGCCCCACGTCTTTTATAACTTAAGTCAAGCATAGTTTCCAATAGTTTGCCCGCGCGGTTGTTCTTGAACAGTTTGATCATGGATTCGGAAAAATTGAAAACATCATAAAAATGCCAGAACTGTTTTCTTCTGGAGGCAATTATTCCGTCTGAATTCATGAAAATAATATCGCCGCAACTTGTAAGATGTACTGAAATTTCACCTTTTTTAAGAACTGAGGCTATTGGTTGTAAAAAATCCGGACTGAATTTATTGTCTTCTGTCTCCTTAATTTTAGTCCAAGATATTTCTTCGTAATCAAGGAAATTCAGTTGTTTGTCTATTCTTAAAAAAACTTGCTGACTGTTTGCTAGTGGGTCTAAAAATTTATTAAAATCAGGGTTGGTTATTTTTACTTTACCTTTACCGGGACTGATGATTAAATTCAGTGCAACAGGGTGGTTTTCATAGCTTCTGTTTCCAGTGTTTCTAATAAATAAAAAAAGTTCTCGCCAGTCTATTTTAGGGTCAAAGAGATCCAACCATTTTAATGCTAAGATGGCCTGTACAAAATCTACATGAACAGCGAGTGGTGAAATGGACATTGTTCGTTTCCATTTTGGCAACGACTTATTTGCATACTCATAGAACTTTTGCAGTTTTGGAGACAATGGAGTATGTGAATAGAAACAAAGATGAGAGTATTTGACTGAGAGTTTATGTTTAACCAAGAGTTTATATTGATGTGGACCATGTTTGGCTGTATACCATTGTGGGATGGTATCTATTACCGCTTTCATTAAAATTTCATCTATCATTATTATCTCCTATAAAGTCTAAATTTAGGTAAGAGAATTGGTTCTTTCGATATAGGCCTTTAAAATACCCATTCTCAGGCCGTTTGTTGTAATATGAAACCTATCTGACACCCCCAGTAGTTTTAACAGTGCGTATATTGTATAGATACCGGTATGTATAAAATCAGCTCTTTCACGTTCTAGACCTAGTAGGGTTATTCTGCTTACGTTTGACATTTTTCTTAGTCGCTTAGCTATATTTCCGGCATCATTCACAGAGCATATCATTTTATTGATCTGATCTCTGTTATTGTAGTTATGTTTTGTATGAATTGAAGCCAGTGTTGTTGCAGTGCCGCCGCAGCATATAATAGTTGGCTGCCTGCCGTCAAGCCAGGATAGAATTTCCTGTATGGCATTAGCACTAACATTTCTAATATGCTTTTTTAAGGGATTTAATATCTTTTTAAATAATCTATTTTCGTACTTAAATTGTTCTGTTAAGGACATAAAACCAAGATCTAGGCTGTGCTGCCCAACCAACATATCTTTTGAACCAAAAATAATATCTGCTGTATCGCCACCTACATTAAGAACAATAACATCGCCGCTAATATTTTCATAATCATAAGTTGCGCCAGAAAAAATATAGTTTGCTTCATCTATATTGGTTAGAACCTGAGGAAAAACATTAAGCTGTGAATGACATGCAACTAAAAATTCAGTTTTGTTTATTGCATTACGGATAATGCTGCTTGCAGTGACAATTATTTTTTCGGCACCTTCATTTTGTGCAATATTGTATATTTCTTCACAAAGATCAATTGTTCTTTTCATTGCGCTGGGATTCAGAATTTTGGTTTCTTTTAATCCTTCGCCAACTTTAGTGATTCCTCCAAGTTCATCAAGTATTTTTATTTGTCCCATTTTGTTATATGAAATTAATAATAGCATGACGGAATTGGAACCAATATCCAGAGAGGCTAGTTTTTTATTAAAATCCATATAAAACCAATATTCTAATTAAAGAGGATAGGGATTTGTTTTTTCACTAAATTGATGAACAATTATATCAATTCGAGTATACAAATAAAAGAACAAACAATGCAAGCTTAACTTTGGTTTATACTAAAGTTGCTAACAGCGTTCTAACAAAATATCACATTTGCATTTAGTATTCAAATTGTATTTTTTAATATAAATAAGATTAAATGGTGGATTAGATAATTGTACGGAAGTAAATTATATTTTATTTGTCAATATATAATCATCTTTTTTGATGTTTTAAGTTTGCTCTATTATAATACAAAAGTTATTTTAATACTTTATTTTAGTATTTTATATTTGTCTGAATTATAGACAGGTCTATTTTTATCAAGCCCACGCCATGAATAAGAGATGCAATATTCAGCTATAGCGTAAAAATTTAATGTTCTTAATGGAGGTTTTCCCAAACAATGTTTATAACTCGTATTAATAAGTTGTTTCATAAACATGGCCGTATTGCTTTTGGTGTTTTAACTATTGTGATAATTATTCCGTTTGTCCTGTATTTTTCGGCAACACCTGACGATATTCTGAACATGTTTTCTCTTGGAGGCCAAAAAAGTAATGTTTCCATGTATGGAAAAAATGTTCCACAGAAAACATTGGATCACTATATTTCCAATGCTATGATAGCAATGACTCTTCAGGGTTATCAGATTAATTTTGACACAATGAGAGACCAGCAGCAGGTTCTTAATGAAGCATTAAATCGTGTTCGTCTTTTAAACGTAGCTGAAAAAAGGGGAGTTAAAGTTGATGATATGCAGGTGGTTTCTTATATTAGAAGTGTCCCTCTTTTTCAAGATAAAGGACAGTTTGATTTAAAACGATATGACATGTTTGTACAGTATTTTCTTGGTAAATACAGACTTGGAAATGAAGATGTGGAAAATGTAGCCAGAGAAAATCGGATAATAGATATTCTCAGAAACCAGATAATGGACAGTGTTATTGTTACAGATGCTGGAGCCAGAGAATTTTATAATACAGCTAACGAATCGTACAATGTAAAAGTAGCGGCATTTAACAGTTCCGAGTATTTGAAATCCGTAAAACCAAACGATGAGGAACTTGAAAAATATTTTAATTCAAACCGTCATAAATATTTAATCTCAGCTAAATATAAGGCAGATGTAGTCCGGTTTAATTTTATTAATTTTGAGAAAGAGGCTGCTGAAAATGTTACAGATAAACAGGTAGACAGTTATTATCTGCAAAATAAGAACAATTATAAAGATACTGATGAAAAAGAAGCAAAAGTAAAAATCAAAAAAGAACTGATAGATAAAGAATGTAAAAAACTTGCAAAAAATAAAGCACAGAAATTTGCGGTTAATGCTTTTAAGCTTATAGAACAGAATGACGGTAAAAAGCGAGAATCTGTTTTTGAAAATTTTGCTTCAAAAAATAAATTTAAAGTACATCACATTAAGGACTCTATTGACTCAGAAACAAAGTTGATCCCAAGACTGGGTAAATTACCTGAATTGGTAAAAGCGATAACTCATATATATGTTGATCAGCCTATAACAAACGCTGTTTTGGATAAAAATGCTTATTTTGTAGCATGTCTTGTAAGCAGGGATGCTCCCCGAAATGCTGAATTTGCTGAAGTGAAAAATAAAGTTGAAAAAGAATTTGCTAATGTAAAAGCTTTAGAATTGGCTAAAACATCTGCCAAAGACGCCGCAGCTAAAGTAGAATTAGCTTTAAAAGATAAGAAAGGCTTGCCTGCTGATATAAAATTTAAGGTTTTTCCTGTTTTTACACCCTCTAATCCTATGAGTATCATAAAAGAGGAGAGCGGTTATGCTGTCTTTCAGCAAGCTGTACAAACTAAGGAAGGAGCAGTTTCTCAGGTTGCAGATACTCCAGATGGAGCTATAGTTGTATATGTTGATAAAATAACTCTTCCTTCAAAACAGGAGTTTGAAAAGCAGGAAACTGTAAATCTTGCAAATTATAAAAAAGCCGTCCAACAGATGGCCTGGAGTAATTTTCACTTGATGTTAGAACAAATATCAAAGACAGCAATCAACACTTCTGCCAACCAGAAAGTTAACTAATGGTTCTATGCTTCATGCTGTCATTTTTGAATATTAGTACTAATTAGCGATTTCCTGTGTGTTGGATGTTTAACTTATTTTAAAAGAATATAAACTATAAAAATTATAAAGGAGAATCTTATGGCTAGAATTTTAGCAGTATGTGCCGCCGTTGTATCAATAGTATTAGTTACGGGATGCCAGTCAAGTTATGTAAATCAACCCAGTTCTGCATTACAGGTAGTAACGAAAGCTAAACTTACGCCTAATATTGCTGTAGGAGAAAAAATTCAGGCATCAGCAACCGTACATAAAGTCCTGTTCTTTTTTTCATGGGGGCCGGGAAAGTTTGCTGAGGGTGTTAATTATGGAAATAATCTCCCTGTAACGCCGGTATCTTCTTCTGTTTTTGGTGATACCATTAATGAAGCGAAAGCTGCCGCAGCATATAAAGCATGTGTCGACAATAAAGCAGATTTTATTATTTGTCCCAGA
>CAZVCD010000051.1:0-11613 GCA_964625675.1 uncultured Victivallales bacterium
ATTCATATACTCTAAAGCAAAGAGAGTTAACTTATATCTAAATATTAATTTTTCTACAGCCTATAAAAGAGTAATGTAAATTTTATTTGGTCCATAAATACCGAATTATGCCATACGTATTTTAAAGACCAGTATTCTTATTGAATTCTTTACTTGGTTAACTTTAATTATGTTAAACATTTATTTATTTATAGATAAATGCAACGTTTCAACTAAAGTAAGTATAATTAATTCCATATATACTAGTTCTATATTCAATAATAAAAATACTCGGTCGCGTTAATTAAAAGGAGCGATAAAAAATGAGAAAAGGATATTTAGAAGGCAAAAAAGTACTTATTATGGGAATAGCTAATGATAAAAGTATTGCATGGGGTTGCGCTCAGAAAATGAAAGAAGAAGGCGCAAGTATTGCAATGAACTATCTAACACCAAAAGCTAAACCTTTTGTTGAATCCCTTGCAAAACAAGTTGATGCAGAAATTTTCATGCAGTGTGATGTGACAAATGAAAATGAAAAGCAAGCATTGGTAGAGGAATTGGAAAATAAATGGGGTAAAGTAGATGTTTTTATACATTCTATGGCATTCGCCAAGCAAGAAGACCTTAATGGTAGAGTTGTAGATACCTCGCGTGACGGTTTTATGCAGGCAATGGATATTAGCGTATATTCTCTCATTGACATGACAAAGCGTTTGCTTCCTATGCTTTCTAAAGCTGAAGGGAAAATTATAACTATGAGTTATATTGGTGCAAGTAGAGCAATACCGCATTACAATATCATGGGCGTAGCGAAGGCAGCATTAGAGGCAAGTGTCAGATATCTCGCTTATGATTTAGGTAAAGAAAATATTCGCGTAAACGCTATTTCTTCGGGCCCTATATCCACCAGGGCTGCATCTGGTATTCTTGGATTTGATATTCTTATGGATGAAAGTGAAAAACGTAATCCTATAAAGAAAAGCCTTACTATAGAAGATGTTGCAGGAACAGCATTATATCTTGCTACTGACCTGTCGAACGGAGTAACTGGTGAACTAATATTTGCGGACAATGGATTCCATATGACGGCATATTAATATTATACACAAAGCGAAATTATTTTCGGCAAACAATAAGAATAAAGCGAGAACTTAAATGAAATATTTAGAGTTTGAAAGAAAAGAAAATATTGGGATACTTAGTTTTAATAATCCTACTGCTTTAAATGCTTTAAATACACAGGTTTTACTAGAAATAAAACAGTTGCTTTTAAATATTTCTTCCGACTGCAAAATAAGAGTACTTGTCATAACTGGTATTGGGAAGGCTTTTGTCGCAGGAGCTGATATAAAAGAAATGCAGCATATGACTTCTTCTCAGGCAAAAGATTTCTCAGTATTGGGAAAATCAGTATTTGCACTAATTGAAAATTTTCCAGTTCCTGTTATATCAGCTATTAATGGATACGCAATTGGGGGGGGGCTCGAACTTGCTTTATCTACTGACTTTGCCTATGCATCAGAAGAAGCAAAGCTTGGATTAACCGAACTAACCCTTGGCTTAATTCCCGGGTTCGGTGGCTGTAAGCGACTTTCTGACAGGATTGGATTACAATTAGCTAAAGAGTTGATTTATACAGCACGAATAATAGATGCGCAGCAAGCATTAAATATTGGTTTAATAACTAAAGTAACCAAACCTGAAGAGCTAATGAATGATGTTTTAAAAACTGCAGAAGAAATACAAAAGTTAAGCCCAAATGCTGTTAAGGAGGCTAAAGAATTATTAAATTCATGTAAAGATAATTCTTTTGAATCAGTGGCAGAAATAGAAACTAATAAGTTTGGTCTTATAGTTTCTCACAAAGAAGCAAAAGAGGGAATAGCTGCTTTTGTTAATAAGCATAAGAAAACAAAGTGTCTCAAGGATGCAAAACACACTTCAAGATAAATCTTGTGGGAGAAAAAATGAAAGAGATAAAAAAAATAGGTGTTGTTGGTTCAGGTACAATGGGAAACGGAATTGCTCACGTAGCCGCACTTAGCGGTTATGCTACAACTTTAGTTGATGTTGATCAAAATTTTTTGGATAATGCTCTTAAAACTATTACCTGCAATTTAGATAGACAGCTCAAAAAAGAAAAAATCACTGCTAAACAAAAGCAAGAGGCTCTTGACAATTTAACAATGTCAACTAAATGTGAAAAGTTAAAAGATTGCGATATTGTCATTGAGGCCATAACTGAAAAGAAGGAAGCTAAAAAATCACTTTTCACTAAACTCTGCAAAATAGTTAGTGATAGCTGTATTTTAGCTACAAATACATCCACGATTTCAGTTACAGAAATAGCCTCATATGCTAGCAATTCAAAAAGGGTTATTGGTATGCATTTTATGAATCCTGTTCCAATGATGAAGCTTGTAGAGATTATTAAGGCTCTTCAGACATCTGATGAAACATATCAATCAGTAAGATGCTTATCTGAAAAAATGGATAAAGTCCCAATTCTCACTAATGATTCTCCCGGATTTGTTTCTAATAGAATATTAATGCCAATGATTAATGAAGCTATTTTTGTGTTACAGGAGCAAATTGCAGATTTAGAATCTATTGATTCAATAATGAAACTTGGAATGAGTTTTCAAATGGGGCCCCTTGAACTAGCGGATTTTATAGGTTTAGATGTTTGCTTGTTTATTATGGAAGTTCTTTATAATGATTTAGGTGATTCAAAGTATCGTCCTGCTCCGCTCCTAAAGAGAATGGTTGCGGCAGGATATCTTGGCAAAAAAGCTGGTAAAGGCTTTTACGAATATTAAAACAGGAGAAAAGTAAGATGATGAATAAAACTTTAAGAAATGTTACGATTATAGGTACAGGATCATATATCCCTGAAAAAGTACGACCTAACAAATATTTTGAAAAATTGGGATCATCAGATGAATGGATATATAAAACTCTTGGAATAAAAGAAAGACATATTGCCGCGGCAGATGAGGTAACAAGCGATCTTGCAGCGAAAGCAGGGCTAAAAGCTATAGAAGATGCAGGGCTAACTGCTGACGATATTGACTTAATAATCGTCGCAACAGCAACACCCGATAGACCTGCTCCAGCAACAGCATGTTTTGTCCAGGATAAAATCAAAGCATATAATGCTGCTGCCTTTGATATGCTGGCAGTTTGTTCCGGCTTTATGTATGGAATGTCAATTGCATCCCAATATATTGCTACTGGTACGTTTAATAAGGTACTCGTAATAGGAGCGGATATTTTTTCAAAAATAACAGACTGGGAAAGAAGAGATTCTATTTTTTTTGGAGATGGTGCGGGTGCCGCTGTTTTATCTAATACTAATACTGATAGTGGGTTTTTAGGATATAGAATAGCCACAGACGGACGAGGTAAATACGATTTTACTATTCCAGGTGGCGGTTCTGAAATGCCAATGAGTTCTAAAGTTATTGAAGCAAGGCAACAGTTCTGGCATATGAACGGCAAAGAAGTGTTTGATGCTGCAACAAAAGTTGTCCCTGAGATTATTAAACAGGTTTTAGATGATACAGGATTAAAACCTGAAGATATTGACTGTGTTATTCCTCATCAACCCGGAAAGGGAATGCTGAAAGTTATCATGGATAAAGCTGGCTTATCCTGGGATAAAGTACATACAAATATGGATAAATATGCCAATACTGTTGGAGCAACTGTGCCAATAATGCTGGATGAGACAAACAAAGCAGGAAAAATAAAAAAAGATGATATCGTTCTTTTTGCTGCTATAGGTGCAGGCTGGACCTGGAGTGCCGGGATTTTAAAATGGACAAAATAAAGGATAATTAAAAAAAATGAGGATAAAAATCCCGCAGAGTCCCTAAAATAAAAATTTTAACAAGCCAAAGGCATGTACCTTCGGTATCTTTGGGAGAAAATAAGATGATTGACTATAGAATTACAAACCATCCTGTTCTTTCACCGACAGAGGGGAAAATTATTAGCTTTTTTTATGGAGATATTCCGTTAAAAGCCTATGATGGAGAGATGATTTCTTCCGCACTCTTTGCTAACGGAATTAGAACTTTTGGCAAACACCATAAAGACAATTCTGCTCAGGGCATGTTTTGTGCTAACGGTCAATGTGCCCAATGCCTTGTAATAGCAGATGGTAAACCTGTAAAATCATGTATCACTGCAACTACGCAGGGAATGAAAGTTCTGCCAATAGAAGGAATTCCTCCTCTCCCTGCTGAAGATACACTGCTGCAAGGCCCTTTGCTTTCTACCGATGAATTTAATACTGATGTTTTTATTATGGGCGGTGGCCCAGCCGGGCTTTCCGCCGCTATAGAATTAGCATCAAAAGGAGTCAATGTAATAATAGCCGATGATAAAAATATTCTCGGCGGAAAACTGGGCCTTCAAACTCATAACTTCTTCGGTTCAACTAAAGAATGCTATGCCGGTATTCGAGGCATGGATATAGGAACAATATTATCCGATAAAGTATATAAATTTGATAATATAACTGTATGGCTGAATTCTCCCGTTGTCGGTGCTTTTTCTGATAAGAAAATAGGTGTTGTAAAAAACGGCAAATACGTACTGGTCCAAGCCGAAAGATTTCTTGTAGCTGCAGGAGCAAGGGAAAAAGCTCTGGCATTTCCAGGATGCGACTTACCAGGTATATACGGAGCCGGAGCCTTTCAAACACTTGTTAACAGAGACTTGATTAAGCCATCTGACAAATTATTTGTACTCGGTGGAGGCAACGTAGGATTAATCGCCGCATATCATGCACTTCAAGCCGGAATTGATGTTCTCGGTCTAGCAGAAGTTCTTCCTGAATGTGGAGGTTATAAGGTTCATTTGGATAAAATCAAACGCCTTGGTGTTTCCGTCTGGACATCACATACAGTCCTGCAGGCTATAGGAGATGGAAAACTTGAAAAGATAATCATTGCTAAAATCGATGACAATTTTCTTCCGATTCCCGGAACTGAGGCCGAAATTAAAATTGATACTCTGTTAATCGCGGTAGGACTTTCTCCTGTTAACGAAATGTTAAAAAAAGCGAAGGAGTTTGGAATAAAAACCTATGCTGCCGGAGATGCCAATGTTATCGCGGAAGCATCAGCCGCGATCTTCGGGGGTAAAATTATAGGTAGGAAAATTCTTCAGGACATGAATGTGAATGTGGAAATTCCGCCTGAATGGGGAAATATCGCTGAAATATTAGAAAGCAGGCCTGGAAAAACGGTAAAACTGCCTAAGCCAAACAAAGGAACAGGTAAAAAATATCCGGTTATCCGCTGCACTCAGGAAATTCCATGCAACCCATGTGTTGACGTCTGTATAAAAAATAGCATTTCTCTTAAAGGCAGTACTATTATGGAACTTCCTGCTTTTGACGGAGACTGCACCGGTTGTGGAAAATGTATAGCAATATGTCCGGGACTTGCAATTACTCTCATAGATGAAGGATATGACCCAGATAAGAAAAATGCCAAAGTTGTTATTCCATGGGAACTTCCGGAAAATATCCTAAATGTTGGTGATATTAAAACGACTACCGGATACGAAGGTGAAGTTATAGGAAAAGGAAAAATTCTAGCCATAAAAAATGCAAAATGGCAGGACAGACGAAAGCTTGTCCATCTGGAAGTACCATTCGATGAAGCTGAATTAGTCGCTGGAATTAGATCCCGTAAGCCGGGAAAAAAGATCCCTCCTTCTGATAAAGTTACATATAGTGATGATGATATTATTGTCTGCAGATGTGAACGTGCAACCAAGCAGCAGATTATCGATAAAATAAAATTAGGGTACAGAGATATTAATGCAATAAAAGCTGATTTAAGAATTGGTATGGGCTCTTGCGGTGGAAAAACCTGCCTTAATATTATTCGTGGAATTTTTTATGAATACGGCATAGACCCAGATAAACTTGAACCGCATGTCTACCGCCCACTTGAACTTGAGGTGCCTTTGTCCGCTTTCATAAACCAGGAGGAGGACGTTTAATGAAAAAGAGATATGATGTTATCGTTATCGGTGCCGGCAGCGTAGGCCAGCCTACTGCATTTTTTTTGGCAAAAGAAGGGGTAAAAGTTCTTTGTATTGATAAGAACGCGTCTTCCGGCCAGGGACAGAATAAAGCGGCAATCGGTGGTGTTCGGGCAACTCATTCAGATCCGGCTAAAATTGAAATTTGCCAACAGAGCCTTGAAATATTTTCCACATGCAAAGAAAGGTATGGACTGGATGTTGGCTGGAAAAAAGGCGGATACTGTTTTCCTGTATATCGTGAAAAAGAAGAAGCTCTGTTCAAGGGGATGCTCGAGGGACAGAAAAAGCATAATTTAAATATTAATTGGGAACCTCCCGACAGGATCAAAGAACTGATTCCCGGCATTAACCCTAATGGTCTTCGCGGTGGGACCTATTCTCCTGATGATGGACAAATTAGCCCTTTACTGGCTGCGGAGGCCTTTGAAACTAATGCTATTGAAAATGGAGCTGATTTCCTTTTCCATAGCGAAGTAATTGGGTTAGTTATTAAACAAAACAAAGTTTGCGGAGTTAAAACAGCAAAAGATACTTATTTTGCTGATATTGTAGTTAATGCAGCAGGTGCTTATGCACAGAAGATAGGCGAAATGGCCGGCATTGCAATACCAATAAGCCCTGACAGCCATGAAGCTGGAATAAGTGCTCCTATTGCTGAATTTTTAGGCCCAATGGTTGTTGACCTTCGCGAAGGCGATGAAGGTAAAACTTCAAATATGTACTTTGGACAAAACCATGAAAATGCTATTATATTCTGCTACACTCCAAATCCGTTGATCCGGGGGATTGACAGAAGATCAACATCTGAATTTATGCCAACTATCGCTAAACGTTTGGTTTCTATAATGCCACGTTTTAAAAACCTCCAAATTAGACGCTTATGGCGCGGTCTTTATCCCATGACACCGGATGGTTTTGCCATCGTGGGTAAAGCCCCGAAAATAGATAATTTCTATCTGGGAGTGGGTATGTGCGGACAGGGTTTAATGCTAGGGCCGGGAGTCGCAAAAAATATTGCATCTCTTATTCTGACCGGAAAACCATCCATTGACGAAGAAATATTTAAAGACCTTAGCCCGGAACGTGACTTTTATGCCGGAAAAGCTGAAACACTGAAATAAATTGAAAACTAAAAATAATTCTATTATCTCTGTCATTTTAACCGGACTTTTGGTTGCGGGTTATACTATTGGAGCCGGAGTCCTCGGCCTGCCGGTTGTTAATAGTATTGCCGGATTCATACCGGCATCTATAGCTATGATTGTTGTGTGGATAGCATTATACAGCTCAGCATGGTTTATGGCAAAACAGTTTATTTTTCACAAAAATGACGATTGTGATTATATTACTGTTTTTAATTACGAGCTTGGCTCTTTTGGAAAATGGTTGGCAATAGTTGGTTTTTTAATAATATACTACGGAGCGCTTACCGCATATTTAGCCGGTGCGGTTAATATAATTGTAGGAATTTTTGAACTGCATATACCAACATCTTTTTTAGTAATCGCCTGCTTTTGCGCTTATACATTTATTATACTTTATGGAATTAATGCGGTTCAAAAGGGAAATTTTCTCTTTATGTTAACCCTGATAATAAGTTTTATTTATCTTGTTTATACAATA
Organism: uncultured Victivallales bacterium; assembly: GCA_964625675.1. GTDB lineage: Bacteria > Verrucomicrobiota > Lentisphaeria > Victivallales > GWF2-38-69. Next base: position 7,672 of record CAZVCD010000051.1, read on the forward strand.
ATTCCGCATATTGAAGCTAATAATTATCTATATGTTGACTGGGAGTTTTTACCATGCATTTTTTCTGTTCTTATTTTTTCTTCAATTCCATTTTTAATCGTTCCATCTGTATGCAGAAAACTAAAATATTCACCTAAGCCCATACTGATATCACTCATTATTGGTGGTCTGGTAAGCTTTCTGATAAGCTATATCTGGACTGCAGCAACCATTGGCGCGCTTCCATTAACAGGAAATGGACAAGTCAATATGCTGTACGCGTATAAACATAACCTTTCAGCTGTCATTCCAATGGCTAAAATAGGCGGTAGCAAATCAATATTTGCCGCAAGCGCGATTTTTTCAGTTTTAGCTATTTCTACATCCTATCTTGGTACGGGTATCGCCGCTATTGGATTTATTAAAGATTTAACATATACTAAACTAAATAATAAAAATAAATTTCTTATATTTTTTATAGCTTTTGCTCCACCGCTTATAATTACTCTAATTGACCCGAATATTTTTTTATCTATGCTTAATCTTGTGGGAGGAGCCGGATTTTGTCTCGTAGGCGGAGTCATTCCGGCAATTATATTTATTAAGCATACAAGAAAGAGTCCTGTCAAGCAGATTATAGGATATATACTTTTTCTATTTCTACTCTCGATTGTCTTATTTGAAATAGTGCATAGACTCGGGCTGATACATATAGTGCCGCATGCTGCAAAATAAACATTAATTTTTAACACTAAAGCCGCAAAAGATGCAAGCTGTTTTAAGAACATTTCCTGCCGGCAAAAAGTACCCGCAGATAAATCCATTACCGCTTCTGGCAATTTGCGGTTTATAACCAATAGTTGGATATCTCTGTCCTTTTTCAATTACTGTTTCATTTTTGTACTGTTCTTTTTGGGAATAATTTTATGGTAATCGTATAAAAAATGTATTTTCCAAGAAAAAACCAATAAAGATAAGAATTAAAGCTAAAAGAACCAATGGGGTGCCAAGTTCTCTGTAATCTATAAACCTAGACTGTTCTGCAGAAGTTTTTTCAAGTTTGTCTATCTGACTTAAAACCTCCTGTAGACCTTTAGCATCTTTTGCGGAATAATATTTACCTCCTGTTTCCTTTGCAATATCCATTAAAAGTTTTTTGTCAAACTGTCCTCCCAAAGGCACAAACTGTTCTCCAAACATACTGTTTTGCAAAACATAAGCATTTTTGCTGCCAATGCCTACTGTATATATAACAACATCATATGTTTTAGCAAGTTTAGCTGCCTGTAAAGGACTTATTCTAGCATTAACGTTATTGCTTCCATCTGTAAACAAAACCATTACTCTGCGCTTTGAATCGGCTGTTTTAAGTCTATTAACTCCACTTGCAATAGGTCCGGCAATATTGGTTGCATCACCAATTATCCCGGCATCAACACTGTTAAGATGTGAAAGAAGCCATGTGTGATCCAACGTTGGAGGGCAGGCAACATAAGGCAGAGGAGCAAAAACAACCAATCCTATTCGATCATTAGGCCGCATTTCTATAAATTTTCTTATTTCTTTTTTTGCGTAGACAATCCTTTCCCCAAGTTTTCCTTTTTCCAAATCTCTAACAACCTGATTTGAAGTAATGTTTTTAGGAATATCTATCCCTTTCATACTGCCTGATAAATCAAGGGCAAGCATAATGTCAATACCTTCAGCACGCTGTTTAAGTTCTTCCATACCCTGCTGTGGCCTAGCAACAGCAAAAATAAGCAAAACAAAGGCTATGGCGAAAAAAACAAAGGGTATTGATGTTTTTTTTAACCCTGATTGTCGTTTTTTTGTGAGGAAAGGCTTAATCCATGGAATAGACAGCATCGGTGATTTTCTTTTTGCAGCAATAATCAACAATAAAGTCAAAGGTATTAGTAACAGGAGGTACCAGGGTGATTCAAACCGAAACCCTTTAAAATAGTTTTGATATAAAAAAGAAAAATTCATTTAGGTTCCTTTTTATTTGGCTTGCTTTCCTCTGCATTCGGAATTGTTTCATCAATAAGTTGTTCAGCTCTTACAATAGCTGTTTCAATCTGAGCTTTTGGTGCTTCATATTTGGCAAATTTTATCATATCTGCTGAAGTCATAAATTCCCTTAAAAAATTTCTATCTTTATTGTTCAGAGGACTATTCCAGTTTTCCATATTACTTAAGAATTCCTCTGTGGTCTGACGCGGGGCGTGAATAGAAAACCTGGCTTCCAAATAGTTTCTAACAATATCAGTCAAACTTGATATACATTTTACTGCGTTCAATTTTCCGGAGACAAAGTTATCATTTAAGTCATGCAGGCTTAGCAATGCTAAAGCCCATGGAGTCAATGGTTTTGTTTTTTTCTGAGATTTTCTAAAAACAAACCAATACAACAGAATTAATATAATAGCAGCAGCAATTGCGGCAATCCAATAAATTCTAGTAGTTCCAGATTGTGTTTTTAGTTCAGGGTTTATTTTGGAGGCCACTGATAACTTATCTTTTGCATTTGGTATTCCGGCAGACAAAAAAGAAGGGATTTTTAAAATAAGCTGATCTGATTTTTTCTCAATACCCGGAGAGAAATCAACCTTAATCTTTCCTTCGGGAATTTCCCCAGTTAAATAAGGCTGCACCTTATACACTGCATTCCAAAGAATATAACCCCATCCGGTTTTAGCTTCTATAAACTCCGGCTCTCCTATCGCCTGGGCTCCCTTCCCTGCATAAATTTCTGATTCCAACGGCCTTTTATTCCAGGGAGATTTTATCTGATATTTTAATAGCAAAGTGTCTCCCAACATAATATCACCTTTTGGAACAACTTCTGTACTTACAAGTTCTGGAAGGATATTTTGCTTCTCTACACTTATGTATTTTAAATAGACAGAAGCAGAAAAGGTTGCTACTGCTATTATTAATATAATAAATGTGATTAGTGCTATTTTTATTATTTGTCTCATGCTCGGCGATCCAGTTTTTCTCTTTGCCTAAAAAATGTCATTAACGGTTTTATTAAATCTTCGTCGCTGCGAATATCTATTAAATCAACTTTTGCTTTTCTGCAGATTTCCTTGTTCTCCTGATGAAGTTTCTTCGCATTTTCTGAATACTTAGTGGCAGCTTTTTTACCTCCAGAAAAATAACCGAAACTATTATTCTCGGCATCAACAAGAGATAATCCAGGTATTTTAGGAAATTCTAATTCTTTAGGATCTAAAACTCTAACGGCAATAATATCATGTCGCTTATTTGCTAGCGTTAATAATTTCTTATAAGAACCATGATCATCAATGAGATCGCTAATTAAAAAAATAACTGCTTTTTTGTGGAGAATTTTGACAATGTTTTCCAATGCGCCGGAAATATCAGTTCCTCTTCCTTCCGGCTCTCTGGCAACCAACTCCCTTATCAGACGTAATCCATGGTGACGGCCAGATTTTGGAGGCAGATATAGTTCCGTTTTGTCTGTAAACAGCAATAATCCAACTTTATCATGGTTTCGAATAGCACTAAATGCCAGCAAAGAAGCTATTTCTGCTACTACCTCATTTTTAGTTTTATCCCCACTGCCAAAATGACCAGAAGCAGATGCATCTACCAGTAGCATAACTGTAAGTTCGCGCTCTTCTACATATTTTTTTACATAAGGATGTCCCATCCTGGCTGTAACATTCCAGTCAATATCTTTCACATCATCGTCTGAAGTATATTCACGCACTTCATCAAACTCAATACCGGAACCTTTAAACACACTATGATAAGCACCCGCAGTAATTTCATCAACCATTCGGCGCGTACGAATCTCAATTTTTCTAACTCTGGCCAATAAATCTTTTGAAATCATATTCTAAAACCTATTTTTTTCTCTCACTGAGGACACGGAGTTTTTTTATTTAAGCCTACTTCTTTTTCTTTCTGCTGACTCTGTGAGAGCATTTATTT
>CAZVCD010000051.1:11713-14299 GCA_964625675.1 uncultured Victivallales bacterium
GACTCTGTGAGAGCATTTATTTTTACGGAGTTAGTAATTCATCTAGAATTAACTTTATCATGTCATCGGAATTCATATTCTCTGCTTCTGCTTCATAGCTTACAATCATTCTGTGTCGCATAATATCAGGAGCAATATTTTTTACGTCCTGAGGCACAACATACGCCCTTCCTTCCATAAAAGCAGCGGCTTTAGCACCAACTACCATTGCAATAGGTGCTCTGGGAGAAACCCCGTACTGTATTAACGAATCAAGCTCATTCAGATTGGCATTCGACTGTCTTCCTGAAAGCTGGTCGCGCTCCTTAGGACGTGTAGCTATAGCTATATCAAGAATATATTCAGCTATTTTGTCATCCATATATACTTTATCCACCCAGCTTCTTGCTTCAACTATTTTTTTCAGGCTGGTTACAGCCATAGCTTCTAGGTCAAGTTCAGTGTGAGCGATGCGTTCAAGAATCAACTTCTCTTCACTACGCTTAGGATAAGTTACATTTACTTTAAACATAAAACGGTCAACCTGAGCTTCGGGTAAGGAATATGTTCCTTCATGTTCAATTGGGTTTTGTGTAGCCATCACTAAAAACGGATATGGAAGTTTTAACGTTTCTCCGCCGAGAGTAACTTGTCCTTCCTGCATACACTCGAGAAGGGCACTCTGAACTTTGGCCGGAGCACGATTGATTTCATCAGCTAGGGCTATATTAGCAAAAATGGGTCCTTTTTTAATGCTGAATGTATGATCTTTGGGATTGTAAACATTGGTTCCGATCACATCAGCCGGCAGTAAATCTGGAGTAAACTGTATTCTGGAAAAAGTTCCATCAATAGCCTGTGCAATTGTTTTTACAGCTAAAGTTTTGGCAAGTCCAGGCAACCCTTCCAGTAAAATATGTCCATTAGCAATTAACGCAAGAATCATTTTATTAACTAGATCTTCCTGTCCAACAACAACCCTTCCAATCTCTGTCTTTAATGCTGGAATAAAAGATGCTGCTGCATTTATTTTCCCTTGAAGTTCCTGAATAGATTTTTTGTCCATAACGAGCCCCTTTATTTATAAAAATATTATTAAATTAATTTTAATCTGTTTGCTCTTACACTTACAAATGAATAGGAAAAACCTCAAACTGGACAGCAACTTAAAGGCAGTCCAAATTAAGCTACCAAAAAAACAGGCAAAATAATATTACTTTTATTAAAAAAAGTTCAAGGTTTTCAGTCATACTTTTCATATTAAATTATTGATTTTTGCTTTTAACATGAAATATTTTATATTTATAACCAAATCGAAAAGATTTTCGATAAATAATAAAAATAATTGAGATTCAACATCCCGCAGAAAAATAAAAAACTAAAAACCTTTGGTATATTATAAAATGCTCTCTATTTTTAGAGTTACTAAAATATTTTAAGTGTATAAGAATTTGCTTTTTAGCTTACTCATAGCCAACAAAGTTTAACAATGCGACAAAACAAAAATACAAAAACAAGTTTAACTTGATAAAGAGAAAGAATATGCAAATTATGGATAAACAAATACAGCTACTGATAGCAAGCAATAATCAGCATAAAATTAAAGAACTTAAATCTATACTCTCCTCGTTTAATATGAAAGTAGTATCGCCTGATGAAATAGGAGGAATTATCGAAGTAGAAGAAACCGGCAACACATTCGAAGAAAATGCTTCCCTGAAAGCCGTTACAATTGCAAAGTTAAAAAACTCATTTGTTTTTGCTGATGATTCGGGACTTGAGGTAGAAGCTTTAAACTGGCGCCCCGGGATTTACTCTGCACGTTATGCAGGCCCAGAAGCAAATGATTTAGACAGAATTAATAAATTGCTGGCTGAACTGGGTAATGAAGAGAATAGAAAGGCCCGTTTTGTTTGTGTTATAGCTATATCTGACCCTGAAGGTAATGTAAAAACTTTTCGTGGAGAAGTTTATGGTCAAATTCTATATTCCGTCAGAGGAACGTCCGGCTTTGGATATGACCCGGTATTTCAACCGGGCGGCTATGATAAAACATTTGCTGAACTTCAACCGGAGATAAAAAATAACATCAGCCACAGAGCAAACGCAATGAAAAAAGCCCTTTCTGAACTTAAAATAATAATACAGGTTTAGCATATATTTGGTTATTGAGTATATTATTTTATATTTCTATTTATTTTCAGTATTAAATATTATCAATAGGAGCAGCTATGAAAAAACTAAATTTACCTGAGCTTGACTGGCAGAAAATAAATTCTTTAATTGATATGGCTCTTGAAGAAGATATAAAAACCGGCGATGCCACCAGTATTTCCGTTATTCCTGAAAACGTTACCACCGAAGCACGTTTTGTTACGAGGGAGAAGTGTGTTTGCGCTGGGCTTGAAGTTGCTAAAACTGTTTTCCTCAAAATTGATGATACAGTAGCATGGACATCACTTGTTAAGGATGGTGACATTTTAGAACCCGGAGATGTTTTAGCATCTGTTAAAGGAAACGCACGAGCCTTACTTACAGGGGAAAGAACTGCTCTTAATTTTCTACAGCGTTTATGTGGTGTTGCAACAACTACTCTTAGATATGTTG
>CAZVCD010000052.1:0-14119 GCA_964625675.1 uncultured Victivallales bacterium
TGTTTGTCATACAAAAACACCTTTTCCTTATTTAACATAAGTTAAACTTGTACTAATTTTTCTTTTTATTATAATAATATTGTTGTTAATCAGCAACATAAAAATCATATATTTCATATATAAATTTTGTTTCTGTCAAAAAACTTACACATTTAAACTATTTATTGGATATTCAGTCTATCTCTAAGGGTGGTATCCCAGTATTGTTCAAGCCTCTTTGTAGATATTTTTTCGAATGGACGAAGTTCAGGTGCAAACAGAGCAATTCTAAAATCCTGCAAGTAACATGCAAACTTCATTAAACCATAAGCTTTATCAGGAATAGATATTTTCTGAAATCGTTCATCAAGCATATTTTGAAAAGGCAAAAGCTCCTGCATTTTAGCATAATCTTTAGCCGCAGAATATTTTAGCCTTTCAGAACGAATTTTTAAAGCTTTAACATATCTACAATAGCGTTCCCATACTATTCCATTTTTTAAAAAACCAGGTCTAAAAAGAAATGTTATCTGTCTTTCTATATCATCTATACTATCTTCTGAACCAGTAATGGTATTTAATATTCTTTCAGCAGCATCTTTTTCTTCTATTATTAAATCCAGAGTTTTTCCCATTTTTTCCGCAATATTAAATAAATTCCCAAGAGTTTCTTCCGCGCTTTTGTCAAATACGTCTGCGTCTCTTATCGAAATAGTATTATTATCAGTTAAAGATAAAAAAATGGCATTGTCAACGAAATCTCTTTTAAATTCACTGTTTGAATAATACCCTCCAAGAGTTAGGAGTGTTCGATTATTTATCGGTAATTTTTTATCAAGATACCTACCCTGCTCCTTGTATTGAAGCCTAAACAAACGAACAAGGCCAATTTTATGATTTCCTTCAGCTTCTTGTGCATCCATAAAGATCTGTACTCCGACTGAATCTTTCTCATCAACCAAAGCAGGATATCCAGATAAAGTACTATTTGCTTCCTGAAGCGAAACTTCTGTCGGCAAAGCTTCCCCCGGCCATTCCTGATATCCAGTTTTAATCCATTTTTTCATAGTTAAAACAGCAGGACTTAATTTTGATGAAGCATTCATACGTTCCGGAAGTCCTTCTGTAATACTCAATATTTTTCCTTTATCATCTGTTTCGGCAACTTTCATAATTAAATAATGCGGCAGCCTGTCAAAATCAAAGTCCTCTACAGAAATCTTTTCTCCTATTTTTTCATATAGAAAATCCATTAATGCTACAAGCAAATGCTGTTCTACAGAAATCTTTCCTGTTTCTACTTTTGCGCTAAACTCTTCTGCTGTTTGCTGCGCAGGATTACAAGCAATTCGCAGCTGTTTGGGCAAGGATCTGATTAGAATTTTTATTTTTTCAGTCAGCCATTCGGGAACAAGCCAGTCCAGTGCCCAGTCAGGTAGCAAACTAAGTTGATCGGTAGTACAATATAATGTTATTCCATCAGTTTCTTCCCCGGGATCAAAGTTATACTTCAGCTTGAATGGAGTGTTATAAAAGAAAAGCTTATCTGGATAATCATCTTCCTTTATTGGTTTAAGCTGCGGCATCATTGCATCGCTCAGATGCATAGCAATTCTGGATCTACTTTTTTTCAACCACTGTTCAAGCGTAGTCCTGGATAAAACAAAATCCGGCAATACCTTATTAAAATGTTCATATATTGCTTCTGTATCCAACAAACTTTCGGGCCGTCGTATTTTAACTTCCAAAGTTCTAATTTTATCTAGCATATTACGATGTATTTTTAACCATTTCCCCCAGGTATTAATATTTCCTGAAACCATAGCATCGCGAATAAATATCTCTCTGGCTTTTTCAGAATTAACTCTACCATAATGTATGCAACGTCCAGAATTAATAATCAATCCGGCAAAAATGACAGTTTCTGTAGCTGATACAAAACCTCTCTGCCTATCCCAGTGAATATCCTTATAAACAAACCGGCATAGGCCTGGCACTATCTGTTCCAGCCACTCGGGGCTAATTTCGGCATTCATTCTCGCGTATAGTTTACTGGTTTCGACAAGTGCAAAGGTCATAACCCATTTAGGTGATTCTTTAAACAGGTTAGAGCCAGGAAAGATATTGAATTTACTATTTTTTGTTCCAATATAAATATTAGGTTCTAAATACTCCTTTTCCCTATATTGTTTTTTATCGCGATTTGTTGAATCAGTATGCAATTGGGCACGAGCCTTTTCCGCATCCTCTCCCTTTATCCCTATATTACGGGGAAATCCAGAAAGAATACATTTGTGTAACAATTCATATTCTTCTCCAAAACCGTCAACCTTGTTTATTGGTCGAATAACTATTTTATCAAATACGCGAATATCATTTTTTCTGCCTTCATATTTCCATTTTAAATTACTGACAGTCTCAAACAAATCCTGATATAAGTTAAACCATTCCCGCAACCGCATAAAATTAATAAAATTCTGCTTACATATTTTTTTGATGTAGCTGTTTGACGCACCCGCCGCTTTTTCTTTCTGAATGAAATTCCATAGTTTAAGTATACTAACATAATCAGAGCGTTCATCAAACCATTGTTTATGAGCTTCATCTGCTGCTGCCTGTTTCAATGCCGGCCTTTCACGTGGATCCCGTATACTGAGAAATGAAACAATAACCAGAATCTCAGGCAGTATTTTTTCTCTATTAGCCTGACATATCATTTTAGCCAAATGAGGGTCTATCGGAAAGGCAGATATATCTTTTCCTTCATTCGTCAATTTATAGGCAAGCCTATTTTTATTGCAAGAGGAACTATGATCCAATTTAGTCTGATACTTTCGATCCAATCCAAAAATTTGATTAGATTCAGATATTTTATTCTTATCAAGTGCCCCAATTTCAAACAGCGTATTATAACCTTCACGTACAAGCACATTCTGTGGAGGATCGATAAATGGAAAGGCATCAATAGACGGCAGTCCAAGCATCTCCATCTGTAAAATAACTCCTGCAAGGGAAGTTCTGCAAATTTCTGGATCTGTATATTGAGGTGCATCATCCAAAGTATCTTTATTATATAAATACACACATATCCCGTCAGCTATACGCCCGCAACGGCCTCTACGCTGTTTAGCACTGGCCTGAGAAACCTGTTCAATTTGAAGTGCCTGCACATGTGTACGTGGATTATATCTACTTAATCTTACAAGCCCGGAATCAATTACATAGTGTATACCTGGAATTGTTATCGATGTTTCCGCTACATTTGTCGCGAGAATAATACGCCTTCGACTACCGGATTTAAAAACCTTTTGCTGTTCCCCCATACTTAAACGTCCAAAAAGAGGTAGTATTTCAGTATTATTCCACTTTTGTCCGCTCAGTAAGTCAGCCGCATCACGAATTTCACGTTCTCCCGGCAGAAAGACCAAGGTATCTCCTTTATTATCCAATTCGGATATCCATTTGAGCGCCCGCAAAATATGTGAAGATAACTCTTCCTCATCATCGACAGGAGCTAGAAAACAGTCTTCAACAGGATAAGCTCTCCCTTCAATCTGAATAACAGGCGCGTTATCAAAGAATTTAGAAAATCCTTCTGCATCCAAAGTCGCAGAACTGATAATAATTTTCAAATCAGGCCTTTTGGGGAGCAGGTTTTTCAGATAACCAAGAATAAAATCAATGTTAAGGCTTCGTTCATGTGCTTCATCAATAATAATTGCATCATACTGGTACAGAAACTTATCATGCATAGTTTCTGCCAACAGTATTCCGTCTGTCATAAACTTGATTATTGTTTCATCCGAAGTATCATCAGCGAAACGCACTTTACAGCCAACCTGTCTGCCATAGGAACATAACATTTCCTTAGCTACACGTCTCCCCATACCAGAAGCTGCAAGACGTCTTGGCTGAGTACAACCAATACGGCCTTTAATTCCATATCCGGAATCAAGCAAAATCTTAGGCAGTTGTGTTGTTTTTCCTGAACCAGTAGTTCCGCAGACTATAATAATCTGATTTTCTGAAATCAAGTTTTTAATATCGCAGATTTTTTCATAAATCGGCAAATTGACAGGATAAGAAACGGTTAGATTATCTCGATTTCTTCTATTCTTTCTCTCTAGTGCATACTCGAAGGACAACTGTAATCTTTCAACCATTCGCTCTATCGGAAGATTAGTATGTGCGTGATTTTCTATCCTGCGCATATGCAACTTCAATTTCATCTGGTCATGCAATAGTAAATCTGCAATACCTGATTCAATATTTTTTAAAATTTCTAAATAATCTGTATTTTTCATCGTTGCTGCCTATTTAAACGCATCCAATCATTTTTTTGTAAGGCAATCCTTTATGGTTACCCTTTATATTATGCCTGTCCATTTAACCTACATAAATATTCAGCCAGCGGTAAATCAGCCGGAACCCAGTCCACATCACATAATTTATTCGGTTCTTCCCATCTAATCCCCTGCCCGTCATGCGGCACTGGATTAAAGTCCTTAATATCTACAGGCGCAGCCCTGAAAAATTCCAAGTATACTTTCTTCTCCGGATACTCATAATTTATTGAATAAATTCTTTCACCAGGGATAATATCCACACCCAACTCTTCACGAAGTTCACGAACAAGGCACTCATGAGAACTTTCGTTTGCATCTACTTTTCCCCCTGGAAATTCCCATTGCCCCGCGAGGTGTTTACCAGGTGGTCTTGAAGTAAGTAAATATTTTCCATCAAGATAAATGACTGCGGCACACACATGTATCATCAGTATCCCCTTTTAAATGTCAAAAATAATGTTGATTCTTAGCCTATAACATTAACATAAAAAAGTTAAAAAGAAACTTTATAACTTTTTCTTTTGTGTGATAATTTTTCTCTTTAGATTATTGATTTTATACAAAAAACACATTACTCTTATATTAGAAAAGAGCTTCAAATCACCCCAACTTCACTCTTTTTGAAGAAAGCTAAATCACATAATGAGTACTAAAGATTTTACAACACCTTCATTAGATCATACAATGCAACCTACAATTAAACCAAGTTGCAAAACAGCAACCGCCCGAGCTTATAACAAAATGAAAACAATACTTTTCAAGCCGTTCAACTTTGAAAAATGGCTTATACTGGCATTTTGTGTGTGGCTCGTAAATATGTTTGAGAATTATGGTCAGGGTTTTGGATTTTTCGGTAACCTACAGCCCGAGCAAATTTCTCACATAAAAAAAGTTAATCTGGCTGCAGAAGTGTCGTCCTTCATTAATAATGCAAACGGTTTTACTGAAACAAAAATGGGCATATCTCTGATATTAACAATAATACTTATATTTATAATAGTAACAATTGCCTCAATCGCCATATTTATTCTGATATGGCTCAAATCACGCTTTAATTTTATATTTCTAGACAATCTAAAAAACAATACTCAAAAAATATCAGAACCTTGGAAACAGTATAAAAAAATCGGAAATTCATGTTTTTTATGGTCTATTGCTTTTCAAACAATTTCTTTTTTGATTAGCGCAGTCATCTTTGCTGTTTTTTTTGTGATTTTATTCAATATTCTAAATAAAGAACAAGAATCGACCTATGCATTAACTGTCCTAATTTTCACCACTGCTCCGATATTTATCCTACTTTTTCTAATATATATTATAATATTCACTCTTTTTAAACATTTCGTTATTCCTGTAATGTATAAAATGGAAATTAACTCTATACCAGCCTGGAGAGAAATCATGGTATTAATTAGGCAAAAACCAGGATCATTTATTAAGTACCTGTTAATACTACCGTGCTACTATATAATTTCAGCTTTTATTATTTTCCTGCTGATTATATGTACGTGCTGCCTATTAGGCTGTCTATTTTCTATACCATTCGCGGGCGGATACATCTCTGCCCTTGTCCTGCTTCCAATCTTCCTGTTTTTTCGTCTTTTCGGAGTAGAATACCTTGCACAGTTTGGCAAAGAATATGATCTAAAAATACTTGAGGACAACTTTGTCAATTCTGACTATAAAACTTAACTGTAGAGGACAAAACACATGCAAAAAAAAAGCCGCCAACTAAGGCGGCTTTTAAGCATATAATTCAATACGCAGGTAGATATTCTAGTATCTAGGTCTACGTTTTGGTCTTTCTTCGCGAGGGCGAGCTTCGTTAACAACGAGGTCTCTGCCTTCAACAGTTTTACCATTCAACTGTTCAATTGCTTCCTGAGCACTAGCTTTGTCAGACATTTCAACAAAACCAAAACCCTTTGATCTTCCTGTGTCTCTGTCAGTAATAATTTTGCAAGATGTTACTTCACCAAACTCTTCAAAGAGTTCCTTTAGTGCATTTTCTGTCAAATCATAAGACAGACTTCCAGTAAAAATATTCACGTTTTTCTCCAAAATAAATATGCGTTGTCTATTATTGCAAAGTTTATCGAATAATCAAACGCACAACTTAAACGATAAACAACCAGCGCTAAACAACGCCAATTATAAAAACAGTTTAACTATATGTTATTCCTATAAATAATTCAAACTTATATATGAACTTTCGTCAAATAAATATGTTTTTTTAAAAAATTCTTTGGATTGATTTATTATTATAACAAAATATAGTGTATTATTACAGCAAATTTTTTAACCCTTTAACTGCATTGCTTATACTATGGAACTGGACGATCTGAGGAAAAAAATAGACCAACTGGATGAGAAGATACTAAATCTGATCAATGAACGCTATGAATACGTACATGAAGTAGGAAAATGGAAAAAGTCCCATTCACATGAATTTTATGTCCCTGAACGTGAAAAAAACCTCTTTAACAGACTGGAAAAACTAAATAACGGACTACTGCAAACTAAAACTCTCAGGGCTATTTATAGAGAAATCATGTCCGGGGCCCTGGCTTTAGAGCATCCGCTAACTATAGCTTATCATGGAACAGAAACTTCATTTGCCAGGCAGGCAGCACTTGGTAAATTCGGAAAAAATGTAAGCTGTGTATCTCGAAAATCATTAAAAAGAGTTTTTTCAGATGTTGCAAACGGACATGCCAACTACGGCATTGTGCCAATTGAAAACTCGCTTGAAGGTGTTTATGCAAAAACAGTAGATGAATTTATCGAGTCTTCAGTCTTAATTTGTGCAGAAATAAATGTAAGATTTCATCTTAACCTTTTATCCACATCAGAAAAGCTCAGCGAAATTGATACAATATACGCTCCTTCAAAAAATCTGGAAAACTGCTCTGTATGGATTAATGAAAACTTGCCAAACATTAAAAAAACAACCGTTATTTCAGAAGAAGAAGCAGCAGAACTTGTGTTGCAGAATCCAAAAACAGCATTTATCGGCAACTCAATATTTAAAGACGTTTATCAGTTTAACTTGCTTTCAAAAAACATAGACGATCATTTAAACAATATTACTAGGTTTCTTATTATAGGCAAGCAGACACCAAAACCGACAGGTGACGACAAAACAACAATATGTTTCCTTGTAAACAATAGGGCAGGTGCTTTGTGTGATGCACTCCTTCCGTTCAAAGAAAGAAACATACCCATTACCATGCTAGAAAGTCGCCCATCTCAGGCTAACAACTGGGAATATTATTTTTACCTGGATTATCTGGGACATGCGTCAGAACCTAATTTTCAAGATGCTCTGAAAAAACTAAACAATATTTGCCTTAGTCTAAAAATACTTGGAAGCTACCCAAGCTCAAGTGATATTTTATAAAAGAAAAATTATCGAAAAATTCCTTAGTAAAACGAGAGAGTAATTGGAAAAGAAGAATCTTCCCTTTTATTCAGCGAGATTTGTGTTTTTGTCGTTTTGGTAGCGTTGATTAATCTTATTAGCTATAAATGCGTTTAAAAAACAAGTTTCTATATTCTGCTGTTTTTCTTAAAATTAATCAGTTGATCTTTAGCATCCATATTAATATCTTCTTTCATAAATCTTACAAAATCTGAAAGGCGTTTTCTTAGTTTATCATCAATAACATGTTCTACTTTACATGCATACTTTTCGGCATTTTCAGCATCAACACCTAAAACCTCTGTAAAAAAAGTTGCTACAACAGCATGCCTTTTATTAAGTTCTCTTCCAATGTCCCAGCCTTTATCTGTTAACGTAACGGCCTGCCTTACCTGATAATTTATAAGCCCCATGTTACTTAAAGTTCTAAGAGCTTCAGTGACAGAAGGCATACGTATATTAAGTTCTTCCGCAATTTCTTTCGTATGAGCATGTTCCTCTTTCAGACTTAACGAATATATAGTTTCAATATATTGTTGCTGATGCAGAGATAGTTGTTCGGGCTTGTTTTTCATTTTAGCTTTGTCTTACTTTTTCTTTTTCCTGCTCCATTTTTGAATTAAAAGAAGCCAATTCCACAACCAGGTCTTCTTTTATCCTATTTATTTCGTCAATATTTCCACCAGCCTCATGAAGTCTGTTCTGTGCAGAAAGATCAGCTTCAGCCTTTTTAGATTTATAAATAGCGTCTATTTCTTCAATTCTCTTCTTTTGATCCATTGATAATTTAGTCACGGGCTTCACTCCCATACGTTCAACAGCCAATTCATATGCGCTCTTCATAAAAGCCTATCCTTCCTAAATTAAATATCAATACGGTTTATACCGGACATTCTTTTGAGTGTAATACTTTTTTTTTGAAACTAATTCAAAAAAGTATAATGCGTTAAGAACAAGCCCGTGAGATATTTCTCCGCTAAGAACAATTTTATCAAGATCATCAACAGGCATAAGCAGCGTTTCTATATCTTCAGCTTCATCAAGTGAAAGTTCTGCTTTTTTAGAGGCACCTTCAATCAATACTGTATAACATATATTACCCTGAAGCGCCGGATTAGGACAGACTTTGCCAATAACCGAAGCTTTTTCCCCAATATATCCGGTTTCTTCTTCGAGCTCTCTAATACCAGCATCAAGAGGTGATTCATCAATATCTATCAAACCGCCAGGTATTTCCAATTCAACGGTTTTAGTGCCCGCACGATACTGTTTAATCATCACAATTTCGTTTGAATCGGTAACAGCTACAACGTTAACCCATGAATTAGGGCATTCGATAACATAAAAATCACTACAAAAATCATTCCTGGGGCAAACAGTTTTTTCTTTGTAAACCTCAAAAACTGGGGTTTTTAAAACATTTGTTCTTGATAAAACTTTCCATTTATTCTTTTTAGTCATAGGCCTATGACTCACCGTATACTGTTTTGGCGGCATCTATAAACGGTTGAATAGATTTTAGAAACTCTTTGTAATCAGATGATTTTATCTGCTGGGCAGCGTCACTGCAAGCGTTCACAGGATCGGGGTGTGCTTCAACAATTAATCCATCAGCGCCAACAGCAATAGCAGCCCTTGCTAGAGGTGCGACAATGCTCAATTTGCCGGCAGCATGACTCGGATCGACTATCACAGGAAAATGCGTTTCCTGTTTGGCAACAGAGACTGCACCAAGGTCAAGAGTATTCCTGGTGCATGTTTCAAATGTTCTTATTCCTCTTTCACATAAAACAAGCCCTGGACATCCATGAACAAGCAAATATTCTGCGGCAGAAAGCCATTCACTTACAGTAGTAGACATGCCTCTCTTGAAGAGGACAGGTAATCCTGCTTTTGCAACCATTTCAAGCAAATGATAGTTTTGACAATTTCGAGCGCCTATTTGCAAACAGTCTGCAACTTCCACAATTTTATCTATATGAGTTACACCTACAACTTCAGTAATAACTGCAACACCAAACTCATCTTTCATAGCTTGAAGAATATCAAGCCCTTTCTCTCCCAATCCCTGAAATGCATAAGGAGAAGTTCTGGGTTTATACGCGCCTCCCCTAATTATTTTAGTACCGGCAGCAACAAGGTCTGTCGTAACCTCTTTCATCTGCTCATAACTTTCAACAGCACACGGGCCTGCAATAATCTGAAAATTCCCCGCTCCAATAAGTTCTTTTCCTATTTTAACTGCTGTATTTTGCTTATGATATTCCCGGCTTGCGAGTTTATAGGGCTTTTGAATAGGCAATACCGCTTGTATAAATGGATAATTATTTAAACTTTCAAGGGACTGATGCAATCTTTCGTCTCCCACAGCACCAATTACAGTATTCTCTATACCGTGTATTACTCTGGGGTCATAGCCCATTTTTTTTATCAAGTCAGAAATTTTCTGGATTTTTTCTTCAGGTGTGTGCGGTTTAAAAACAATTATCATATTTATACCTTAATGCTACGTAGTTTTCGTTATTTAGTACCATCTAGTTCACATAGAACAGATATAGGAACCTCAAGATAAATCTTGTTTTTGTCTTTTTATTTTGTTGTGTAGCTTAATATTGTTGGCTATGAATAAGTTAAAAAGCAAATTCCTGTACATTTAAAATATTATGTATCATAAAATACTTATTAACATCTTTTTTTCAATTCTGCAATAGGCTGATAATCATTAAAAGGGATAATTTTCAGCAACTTATCCTTCATTGACTAGTAAGATTGGGAATACATTCACACTGCATTCTCCACTTATTACAAATAATGCCACCTTTCAAGAAAAAGGCAGCATTACAAATTCAAATCGACCTGTTATTCAGGACTCACTTCAGCAGCAGTCTTATCTTTAGCAGCAGCCTTAGCTTTTGCTTTTAATACTTTTAATTCTTTTCTAGCATCTTTAAACTCTTTTTTTCCTTCCATTACAAGATTAAGACCTTCACTTTTTGCCTGCATACACGCAGCAATTTTATTATATTGCTGAGCTAAGTTCTTATCTTCCGTCTGTTGGGCTTTTTTCAGGCACATATCCGCACATCCCTGCATATTTTTCACACGAGTACTCAAATGCACTCCTTTTTTTCTTTCCATCATACAGTTCTTCATTTTTCCATCAAAGACTTCAGACTTTATTTCCGGGTTAGAAGAAAGTATTGTTTTACATTCACATTCTTTGTAACTTTTATTCATTTTTGCATGCCCATCAGCCATTTTCTTTTTTGCTTCAGCACATTTAGAGTATATTGCTGCTAAATCTTTATTCTTTTCCCCTGCAGCCTTATCTTGATAATATGCAGCTCTTTTAGAAAATTTTGTGGTCTTTTTTCCACAGACCGCTGAATCTGCTTTCACACATTTTTGCTGAACATCACTCGTCTGTTTTTCAACATCCTGTCCGCTCGCAACACACAACAGTGAAAACATTGCTCCTACTACGATCGACACAATTCTTTTCATAACGAACTCCTCTTTTTTTGGGGGTTAAACTACTCATTACTAATTATAGCTACACGAAAAGATTTCGTGGAACATCTAATAGTTTTATTTATAAATGGTAAGACTTGCATACGCCAATATTATTATGTTTAACAGAAGATTTTTTTAATAAAAAAGAGTTAAACATGACATAACATCACATTTTTTTTATTATGTTCAGAGTAAAATAGTTTCCGATAGATTATAAAAATAATTGAAGATAAAATTCTTGCGAATAAGCCTAAAGTAAAAATACCTTCGGTATATATTTTTATAATCTTTTATCTACAATAGTTTTATCGAGAAATGACTTTATATCATAGATGACTACATTCTTTTTTGAAAACTTTTTAAAATCCAGTTCTTTAAACTTGTCATGAGACACCGCCAACACAACTGCATCATATTTTAATTTTTCATCGAAAGTTGGGCTTTTTACTAATTCCAGACCATACTCTCCCTTAACTTCTTTAGCATCAGCCCAGGGGTCATAAACATCTACATTACATTCATACTTTTTCAGTTCATTAATGACATCAATAGCGCGAGAGTTTCTTATATCTGTACAATTCTCCTTAAAAGTAATACCAAGAACAAGTACATTTGCCCCATATACTTTATGTTCTTTCCTAATCAGCAGTTTTACTACTTCATTCGCTACATACATCCCCATATTATCATTCAAACGACGTCCTGATAAAATAATCTGCGGATGATATCCCATTGATTGTGCTTTGTAGGTAAGATAATAAGGATCCACTCCTATACAGTGGCCACCAACCAGTCCAGGACGAAATGGTAGAAAATTCCATTTAGTTTCGGCCGCGTCCAATACCTCAGCAGTATCTATTTCAAGTATGTTAAAAATCTTTGCAAGTTCGTTAACGAAAGCAATATTCAAATCCCGCTGAGAATTTTCAATCACCTTTGCCGCTTCAGCTACTTTTATGCTTGAAACAGGATGTGTTCCTGCTTGAATAATGGTTTTATAAAGATCATCAACCCTTTTTGCAGCTTCAGGAGTTGAGCCAGACGTTATTTTCACAATATTGCAAAGAGTGTGCTTTTTATCACTCGGATTAATACGTTCTGGTGAATATCCACAGAAGAAGTCAACATTAAACTTTAAGCCACTATACTTTTCAAGGACTGGTACACACTCTTCTTCAGTACAACTCGGAAACACTGTGCTTTCATAAATAACAATATCCCCTTTTGACAATACCTTCGCTACAGTTTCACTTGCATTATAAAGTGGAACAAGATCTGGACGTTTATATTTGTCTATTGGCGTCGGAACAGTAATTATATAAATATTAGCAGCGCACAAATCTTTTGCTTTTGTAGTATACTCAAGAAAACCAGCCGATTCCAACTGCTTTTCAGTCATTTCAAGAGTTCGGTCACAGCCTTCTATCAATTCATTAACACGTAACGATCGAATATCAAAACCAATCGTGCGAGTAATTTTACCAAATTCTACTGCTAAAGGCAAGCCTACATATCCAAGCCCAATAACTGCAATTGTATCATTCATATTATTACTTTATATACCTTTCATAAATGATCTAATGAAGCTAAACTCAAAAACAAGCCGGAGATATTTTGAAAGTCGAAACCTGTGGTAATTTCTGGTTTTATAATTTGTTCGACATGCCAAAAAAATCTGCGATTTTAGTATAATTAAAGAACTATACATACCTTTATTAAATATGCTATTAAAAACTACTCTAAACTTAAAGTTTATGATAAAACAATATTATAAATATTTTTTTATATAGGCTTTCGCATATAGGCTGTCTATATAGGTTTTGTAGTCCTTTTCTTTTCGCTCTTTTGTCAACTTTTCCTTTATACTTTTTTTGGTTTGTTTAAATGATTCTGTTTTTTTCCGTCTAATATCAGCAACATATAAAAAATAATACCCATCTTTTGATTTTATCGGCCCTACAACATCTCCGCTATCTGCATCTTTCACTAGTTCCAAAAAATCTTTTCTCAGTTTTGACCTATCAATCCATCCAATATCACCACCGTGCTCAATGTTCGGCCCTTCTGAATATAACAAAACCGCATCAGTAAATTCTTTTTTACTCTTATTTTTTAATATTTTTTTCAAATGTTTTGAAAGCGTATTCAGTTCGTCTTTATGAACACCATCGGCTTTAAGTTTCAACACTTGTAAATGTACTTGTTCGGGAGAGGCAAAAGCACTTTTGTTTTTTAGATAATAATCATAAACATCTCTAGGTGTAATGTAGACATCTATATAACACCTATCATTAATTAATAGATCAACCGCTACATTTTCATAGGCTCTTTCTCTAAACTCTTCCATAGTTAATCCATTTGCTTTCAGCTGTTTTTCTAATTCGCGCCTATTATTAACATTGAATGACACCATCAGACGATCCAAGTTTTCTTCAACAAATTTTTTCGGTAACTTATATCCTTTTTCTTTGAATTCCTGATAGACTAATTTTCTATCAATTACTTTATCCAGCGTAAGTAATCTAAGTTTTTCTACTTCTTCTTTTAAGCGATTCCCTTGGTAGAGATACGGTAATTTCGACTCCTGCCAGCCACAAATTTCAAGAATATCAAGAACTGTAATCGAATCACCGTTAACAGTAGCAACTACTCCAATTTTTTCAGTTTCAATTTCAACTTCATCTGTCTTAGGCCCAGGTATAACTGATTTTTCATTATTTAAATTAAAATCTAATTGGTCAGATATATTATTTTTACCTAATTCCAAAGCCGCAGTAGCTGTAGTGGCTAAACAAAAAAACACAAGAAACGCATGCAAAACGATAAGCAGGCCCATTCTTTTTTTTTGTTTAAAATGTAA
>CAZVCD010000053.1:0-14075 GCA_964625675.1 uncultured Victivallales bacterium
GTATCATGCCTGAAGCAGCATAAAGGTTCTTTATGAAAGGATTTGCCTGTGATAAAGAATGGTGGGCGGTGAGGGACTCGAACCCCCGACATTCTCGGTGTAAACGAGATGCTCTAGCCAACTGAGCTAACCGCCCTTGAAGGAGTTACAAAATTAACACTTCTTTTGAGATAATCAAGCTGCAATATTGATTTATTTTTTGTTTTTTTTCTTCCTGGTGTGTATGATGTAAAAGTAAAATATGAGTTACATGTTAGTTTGACAACATTTAAAGAAAATAGTAAAACAAGCTTAACCTGTCTTGAATATTAAGAAAATAGTTATTCAATTATTATATAACCGATTCAATAAATGCAAGGAGGGATATTAATGAAATTGTCATCGTTGCTTAATACTGACCTGATTTTTTTTAATTTAGAAGGGAAAAACAGAGAAGCTGTTTATACTGATATTATTAAAAAAATGTCTGAAAACAAGATAATTCTCGACGATACACCTGAAGAATTAGTAAGACAGATTGTAGAAAAAGAAGATGCTATAGCAATACCATATGAAAAGTCATTCGCATTTCCCCATTTGCGGCTTGATTCTTTACAGGATTTACATATTGCAGTAGGAATTCTTGATAAGCCGTTAAAACTAAAGCCCAACGATATATCTAAAACGCAGATTATAATCTTGTTTCTTATATCCAGCAATACTTCTCAGGTATACTTAATGGCTCTTGCTGCTTTTACTAAATTCCTAGCACAAGATGGAAACACACATAAACTGGCAAACTCCAGCTCGCCGGAAGAATTCATAAATATACTAAACAGCGAAAAAATTGAAATAAAGCACCGAATTTCTGCTGAAGATATAATGGAAACAGATTTTTCTTATGTAAAAGAAAATGATCCAATAAATAAAGTTCTCAATATTTTCGCTGCAGAAAAAAAACTGATTTTACCTGTGATAGACCATAAAAACAAGTTTATTGGGCAGATTGATGCTTTTGATTTAGTGGAAAGAAGCATTCCAAAATATATGATGTTACTGGAAAACCATCAATTTCTTACCAGCTTTGAGCCGTTTGAAAATATTATAAACGATGAAGATTCCACATATGTTAAAGATTTTCTTAGTGAGCCCGAAATGATTATTTCACCAGACACCCCCCTTATTCAACTTACACTTTTACTGGTACAAAAGACTCTTAAAAATCTTTTTGTTGTTAAAGACGGAACCCTTCTTGGAATAGTTACAATGCAGGAAATAATAAATAATGTTCTAAGAGGATAGGCATGACTTTTCAGTTTTATTTAGCAGGAGTTATATTTATTGCAACATTTGCATTAATTGCTTCAGAAAAAATTAACAAAACATCTGCAGCATTAATCGGGTCTGCATTAATGCTGCTATTTATTTTGCCCGGTCCATCACATGACAGTAAGGCTACTCAACCTCAATATACTATTGCTCAGGAAATAATGCCGGCAAATCTACTACCGGAACATGACAGCAAAACAATTAATATAGAAAAAATAGACACATACTCGCGATATGTAAACTTTGATGTTGTTTTTACCTTGGCCGGAATGATGATTTTAGTCAGCATTTTAGGTGGTACCGGCCTGTTTCAGTATATTGCCATTAGATCAGCAAAATTTGCAGGGGGAGATCCGTTAAAGACAATGATTCTTCTGGTTGTTGCTACTGCTGTTCTCTCGGCTTTTCTGGATAATGTAACAACAATACTGCTTGTTGCTCCTATTACCTTTGTTGTTGCCTCGGAGCTTTCAGTTTCCCCCGTGCCATTTATAATGTCGGAAACATTGGCTTCAAATATAGGAGGAGCTGCTACTTTGATAGGTGACCCACCTAACCTAATAATTGGTTCTGCCGCAAAACTGGATTTTATGTCTTTTATTATTAACCTTGCTCCATTTATTGTTGTTTTGCTTATTTTATATTGCATTGGACTATGGGTTTATTACAATAAACGCATGAGTGTTACAGTTGAGAAACGCGCAAGGATTATGGAACTAGATGAAACACGGGCAATTACCGACCCTGTAAATCTTCGCCGGGGAGGCATTGTTGTTTTTTTAACTCTTCTTGGTTTTCTTATACATGGTTTTATTGGAGTTCAACCATGTGTTATTGCAATGAGTGGAGCTGCTTTGGCACTTGTTGCCTGCAAAGTCAATGTAGATAAAATACTTGAAAAAATTGAGTGGGGTACCCTTTTCTTTTTCCTGGGACTTTTTATACTTGTTGAGGGAGCTGCGCATGTCGGAATAATGACTGAAATAGGCAAGCTCCTGACATTTACCACATCCTGGAATCCGCTTTTAATAATCCTAAGCGTAATGTGGTTTTGCGGTTTAGCTGTAGCTATTATGAATAATGTTTCTTTTACTACAGTAATTATTACTATAATTGCAGCATTTCTCCAAACATCCCCTGCTTTCAATGGAAATTTACAGCTTCAAAGACTTATGTGGTGGGGAATTGCACTATCCGTCTGCCTCGGAGGCAACTTTACAATAATCGGAGCAGCAGCGAATCTTGTTACAGCTGGAATATCTGAACAGGCAGGACATAAGATATCATTTAATGAATTTTTTAGATACGGGGCGCCTATAGCAGTTTTCTCTTTGATTATGTCTTCCGGATATATAATAATAAGATATTATTTCTTAATGAGATAGTTATAGAAGAGGGTAAAAATTTTAACAAGCCAAAGGCATGTACCTCCGAGATAAAAAGTTTAAGTTGAAAAATTCTTTGCGTATCTTGTAATAATAAGAGAAATCCCTTATAATTATAGTTTGGAGAGTTATGGTTTTTGGACACAAATTTACTTTAGGAGGAAAAGTTATGGCTAAGAAAAAAGAAAAGAAAAAGACGCCGCTTAAATGGGTAGCAAATACTTTTGAAACCGCAGTTAGCAAGGTTGACAAAGCAATTCCTAAAGATGTTTCAAAAAATGTTCACAAGGCTGCCGATGCAGTTATTGGTGCTGCTGGAAACATAGGTGATTCTACAGCGGACAATGTTCATAAGGCAATTGATTCTGGTCTTGATGCAACTCGCAGTGTTGCAGGCTGTACAGGTAAAAGTGTAAGAAAAGCCTTAGATTCAGCACTTGATTCCTCAGGAGAAATAAGTTCAAAAGTTGGGAAAAGTTTACGCAGTGCAGTAAGTTCAGTTCTTGATGCCGGTGGCTCTGTTGGTTCAGATGTTGCTAAAAATTCAAGAAAAGCTCTTGATGCAGTCCTTGATGCTTCTGGTAATATCGGCTCAGATACAGGGAAAAAAGTTAGAAAGAAAGTTGATTCAGTGCTTGATAAACATGGAATTTCTAAGAAAAAGAAAAAGTCTGATTCAAAAAAGAAATCTAAAAAGAAAGACAGTAAAAAGGGCAAAAAGAAAAAATCTAGTAAAAAGGGTAAAAAGAAAAAATAGCATATAAATATTTTATATAATGATCAGGCCAATATTAAAAGTATTGGCCTTTTTTATGCTTATTTTCCATATCCAAAACATGGATATAAAAAGACAATTCTTTACCACGGAGAATAGCAGCTTTCAAGATAAATCTTGTTTTTTATCTTTCTACTTCTGCTTGAAATCACAATTATGTTGATTATTAAGAAGTTAAAAACAAATTCCTATACACTTAAATCATGGAAAATATAGCACAAAAAGAATATATTACAGTTTTTACAACACTACCCTGAAGGGCATTACCAACTTTTCCCATACTGATTCTTCAAAGGTTTGATCACCTTCTCGTACATATTATGGCAATATATGAACCCAGTATTGTAAAACATCAATATAGCTATAGTATTTTGTTTCAATATAAACTTTCAGTTTTAATCTGTAATAGCCGGATTCGATGTTTTTTAAAGGAATGTTGAAGCTATGATATATTCCCCTAGTTGGAGTAACTTTATAATTTTTACCACTAAAGGTAGCATATACTTTCTTTATTTGAACGTCTTTATTTATTTTTATAATTCCGGCTTCAGCAAATATATTGCTACATTGATTACCGATATTTACTGGTTTTTTGAGACTGATACGTTTATTATTAATAGAGTCTATACAAGGGGCTATATTGCTTTGTTTAGTCCAATTGCCAATATCTGCATTCGGTCCTACCTTGAAATAAACAAGAAGTGTATAACCTACAAATAACCCGAAAAGACCATGATATACAGCTATAATGTATATGTTTGGGGACTTTGAATAGACATATGCCCAAACAAGACCTCCAATAAAACACAATATCATCAGAGGGGGACTAGGTATATGGATCAGTGCAAACGTAATTGCAGACAAAAATACAGCAATATAAACATAAGGAGTAAAAATATTTCGGTAACGCCTGAAGAAAAAAGCTAAAACTAGATATTCCTGTAATAATGCACCTAGTGGATAGGTAAATATTAGTGTATAAAATCCCGGTCTCAAATAAAAGTAGTTGTTTACAGGAAAGTACATACTCCAAATTACATATATTATGGGAACAGCTATTAATGTAAAAACAGATAAAAACTTAACACTATATCGCCAGTTGTCCAACCTAAAACCTAGATCCCTGAAACTTTCATTGTTTGAATATTTAGTCCAAATAAACAATAAAAGTATTGGAATGCAGCAAGCCACCTTTATCCATGTGTGATAAAGTGGATATATAAACCAGAAAAATCCAAAAACTAAAAAAAGACCGATCACTGCTTCAACTGCAGATTTAATTCTTTTGTTCATAGATAACAGCCATATATAATTTAGAAAATAATGATTTTGTCTTCTGTTTCATTTTTTTATAATGTGGAGAATCACCCCATTCATCGAAACCGATTATTTCTATTTTTATACATTTTTTTGATTAATAAATTCTTGGTACTAAATTTTATATAAACAACAGTTTAAAGGAATTACTATGCCTATTAAGAATTTAAAAAATCTTATCAAGCATAAAAACGTCACTTACATTATAGACTACAGTGTAAATAACAAGAGAATAAAAAAATCATTAAGTACTATTAATTACAAAACTGCTAGCAATAAAGCAGATGAAGTTTTGCCGTCAGTTAAAGGACTCAATACTTTTAGCTATGTAGTTACTGCTACAGCCAAAACCAAACAGATATACTCAACTAATGAGATATTTATTAAAGATGCATGGAAGCCATTTGAATTGTATTTTAAAAGAATCATCACATAATAACAATAGATATTTGTAAATTTATTTTTATTGTTTTCTTCCTGTACTATCTTATTTATTCAAAAAAATTAATGTAATTGAGTTATTAATTTTTTGCTTATCAACTGAAGTCTATTAATGATATTAACTATATTAAAAGTTGATCAATCTTTTCTAATACTTCAATATCTGCATTATTAAGTTTACTGATAAAAGAGTTTTTCAATACTTCTTTTTTATCTGTACAAATTCGCTAAAATATTGATTAACAGGAATGCAATAGATTTTGCAGTATTGCAAAACATTATATATAATGTTATTATACAAATAGAAAGTAACGCTAGTATTAGTTTATAATTAGTTAAAAGCAAACAAATATAGGTAGCTAATATATGGGTACAAAATTTAATGTTGTTGTCATTGGTTGCGGCGTAGTTGGCGCTGCAATAGCAAGAGAGCTGTCCCGATTCAAAATCAAGGTGGCAGTGCTCGAGAAAGAAGCTGATGTTTCTTTTGGAACAAGCAAAGCTAATTCCGGCATTATTCATGGCGGATTTCATTCTGAACCAGGTTCAAATAAAGCTAAGTTTGTTGTTCCCGGAAACAGAATGTTTGATAAGCTTTGTGAAGAGCTGGAGTTTCCTTTTGAAAGGCATGGAGAGCTTATGGTTGCCTTTACCGAAGAGGAAATCAGAATTCTTCATACCTACTATGAAAGAGGGCGTAAAAATAAGGTTCCATACCTTGAAATGCTGGGACGCGAAAGAGTTATGGAAATGGAACCGGCTTTAAGCCCAGACATTCAAGCTGCTTTATTCGCACCTACAGCAGGTGTAATCTGTCCTTACGAATATTGCTTCTCTCTTATTGGTAATGCTGTAGAAAATGGAGTTGAACTATTTTTAAACAGCAAAGTTACATGGATTGGCAAAACTCCTGAAGAAAACCTTGAAATTGAAACTGAAGACGGTAAAAAATACTCAACCGATTACATTATTAACGCCGCAGGCCTTTTTGCAGATGATATTGCAAATTTTGTTGGGATAAACGACTTTAAAATTTGTCCTAGAAAAGGTGAAGAATATTTGCTTGACAGGCGAGTCGGAGCATTGGTAAAAAGAGTGATTTTCCCTACCCCAACAAAGGATTCTAAAGGAATGCTGGTAATACCAACTGTTGATGGTCCTGTTATGGTTGGCCCTACAGCCCTTGATATTGATGACAAAACTGATTTCAGCACAACAAGAGAAGGTTTGAAAGAAGTTTTCCATCATGCGCAAAGAATGGTACCTGAAATAAGAACCAATGATATTATCACATCTTTTGTAGGCTTAAGGCCTGCTCCTACCGGTGGTGACTTTATCTTAGGAAAAACCAAAGTTGAAGGCTTTATCAATGCCGCCGGCATTGAATCTCCAGGCCTTACAGCTTCACCTGCTATTGCTGAATATATTAGAGATGTTTTAATAAAAGAAGGGCTGAGACTCGAATTAAGTAAAGATTTTGATCCCTGCCGTAAACGCAAATTCACTAGAGTTAGACATATAATTGAATCGAGAGATTTTGAGAAATTCAGTGAAATTGTTGAAGAAAATAAAGACTACTCTAAGCTTGCATGTCGCTGTGAAAATGTTACTGAAGCTGAAATTATAGCTGCGATAAAAGACGGACACACAACGCTTGATGGAATAAAATTTGCCACTAGGGCCGGAACAGGTCGATGTCAGGCAGGTTTCTGTACTTCCAGAGTTATGGAAATACTGCATAGAGAAACGGGAATACCTTTTGAAAAAATAACTAAAAAAGGTAAAGGTACTGAAATTGCACCGTATCCATTAAAGAAAGGAGGCGCAAAATGATTAAAGAATTTGATGCTGTAGTTATCGGCGGTGGACCAGCAGGCCTTGCAGCCGCGCTTTCATTAAAAAATAATGGTGTAAAAAGGGTACTGGTATCTGAACGGGAAGAAGTTCTAGGTGGTATTCTTCAACAGTGTATACATAATGGTTTTGGGCTTCATAGGTTTAATGAAGAATTAACCGGACCGGAATATGCTGAGCGCTATATTGATTTTGTAAAAGAATCAGATATTGATGTTTACACAAGTTCCTGCACTATTGATATTGTTGACGAAGGAGACAGCAAAACAGTTTACCTTATGTCGGAGCATCACGGTCTAGTAGAAGCAAAAACAAAAGTAGTAATTTTGGCAATGGGATGCCGTGAAAGAAACAGAGGAAATATAGCAATACCGGGAAGTAGACCTTCAGGTATTATGACAGCTGGACTTGCTCAAAAACTAGTTAATAGATACGGATATATGCCGGGAAAAGAAGTTGTCATTCTAGGTTCAGGTGATATTGGACTTATTATGGCTAGACGTATGACCTGGGAAGGGGCAAAAGTAAAAGCTGTTATAGAGGTTCAGCCATATCCTGGAGGATTAAACCGTAATATTGTTCAGTGTCTTGATGACTTCAATATTCCGCTTTACCTTTCACACACAGTTACTAACATTAAAGGAAATGAAAGAATTACATCTGTTGATATTGCACCTATAAATGAATATCGCGAACCGAGCAAGGATGAACAGTTTACTCTAACATGTGATTCACTTTTGTTGTCAGTAGGGCTTGTTCCTGAAAACGAACTTTCTTTAAAAGTTGGAATTGAACTGGATAAAGTCACAGCGGGACCTTTGGTGGATGCTAATCTTATGACAAATGTTCCAGGGATATTTGCTTGCGGTAATGTATTGCATGTACATGATCTAGTAGACTTTGTTTCAGAAGAATCTGAAGCATGTGGCAAAGCAGCATCTAAGTATATCAACTCTACTTTGACAAAAGGAAAAGAGATACCGGTAAGAACCGGGAATCTTGTTCGATACACTCTTCCAAGAAAAGTAGAGCCAGGAAAAGAAGCTTTATTGTCGCTTAGAACTATGGCCACAGCAGAGGGAGTTACACTGTACATAAAATCCGGAGATGAAGTACTGTACTCTAAAAAGCATAAAAAAATATTCCCAAGTGAAATGCAGAGGATTCTAATAAAACAGGTTCCTGTAGACGCTAAAGCATTGGAAGTTCTTTTTGAGTAAACAATTCAAGTTAAACTTGTTTTTGTTTTGCCGTGTTGTTTAACTTTATTGGTTATGAGTAAGTTAAAAAGCACTCTGTACACTTAAAGTATAAAGGTTTACCTTGAGGTGAAAATATGAGAAAATCACTTATCTGTATAAGTTGTCCGTTAGGATGCAGTTTAGATGTAGAATATGATACAAATCATATAACTAAAGTTGATGGTGCCACCTGCAAGCGGGGGCATAAGTATGCGGAAAAAGAAATATTTAATCCGGAAAGAGTTGTAACTTCCACAGTTAGAATTACAGGAGCTACCATTGATTTTCTTCCGGTCAAAACAGATACTACTGTTTCAAAAAAGGCAATGTCAAAGGTAATGGAAGAAGTATTTCGCATAAATGTAAAAGCACCGGTTAAAGTTGGTGATATTCTCTGTAGTAACATTGCAGACAGCGGAGCAAATCTTGTGGCGACAAGAAGTCTTGGGTAATTAATATCACACAAGCTGTCATCGCAATGTAGAGACGTAAAATATTGCGTCTCTATGTTAAATATGTTCTAAAATCTAAAATAATAAATTTCTTGGATTTATATATATGAATATAGTTCTTCTTGGCGCAGGAGAAGTCGGCAAACAGCTGGCTTATACCCTTTGCAATAAAGATAATAATATTGTTGTTGTTGATTTTTCTATAAAACTTCTCAACAGATTAAAAGACAAACTCGATGTAATGACTCTTCATGGAGATTGTGCTAATTTCAATGTGTTGGCAGATGCAGGCATCAGAAATGCAGATTTACTCATAGCAACAACAGGTGACGATGCTACAAACATATTGGCCTGCCAGATTGCTAAACATTTTAATGTAAAGAAAACTGTCTGCCGCTTAACTTCAAACGATTATTTTTCAGAAAAACACGGTTATACCCCGGCTTCCTTAGGCATAGACCATCTGATTTTTCCAGAAGATGAATGTGTTCAAAGAATTATTGGCGCTTTAGAGTATGATATTATTGTCGAAAAGGTTGCATACAAGCATTCAAAAGCACAAATAACGGCAATTAGAATTCCGCGTTCTTCTCCCCTCTCCGGCATTAGAATTCTTGATTTTCCTGATCCACTTCTTCTTGCAAAAATTCGCTTTTCAGTTATTATACGTGATCAAAAATTAATAATGCCTCATGGTGATACCATTTTTGCCGTTGGAGATGAAGTATATGTCGCAGGAGATAAAGATAGCATTGATTCTCTGATTTCCTTTGCTGACCCACATTGCACTCCCGTAAAAAACATAATTATTGTTGGTGCAACAAGAATAGGGAAAAAACTTGCCGGTAGACTAATAGCTCTGGGATACAACGTAAGGCTAATAGAGGAATCCGCAAAAAAAGGAGAAGAACTGCTCGATGAACTAAGTGAAAAGCTAATGGTAATCAATGGTGATCCTACAGACGGTGATGTCTTGAATGAAGTTGGTGTTAACGTTTGTGATGCCTTTATTAGTACTTCATATGATGATGAAGAAAACATATTAACCTGTATTTTAGCCAAGAAAAGAGGGGCTCAAAAAGTTATCACAATTACAAATAAAGCAGAATATGTTGACATAGTCCCCGGAATCAGTGGAATTGATTGCGGCTTTAGTCCTAGACTAGTAGCTGTAAACTCTGTTTTAAGTTTTCTTGGAACTGAAACAGCTAAGGTCCATGCAATACTTCAGAGGGCGGCGGCTTATGTATATGAACTTAACGTGAAACCTTCTTCGCCCATTTGCGGAAAGAAGATTTCAGATTACGAAAGGACTCTTCCTGTAATATTATCCCTGGTTTTCAGAGATGGAAAAATGATGCCGGTAACAGGCGAACTGGAGTTGAAAGCCGAAGATAAGGTCGCTGCAATTGCCACTCCGCAAAATATAAAACGACTTGAACAACATTTTAAGAAGAAAAAATTATTTGATTTAAATGCATAGAAGTTTACCTCAAGCTTTTTATATTATCTAGTCGAGTATAATTCCCCATAGCATAGCGTATTAAAAAATAAAAACTAAAACAAGGTTTGCCTTGATGAATATCAAGTTAGTTGTAAGAGTCGTAGGATCTTTATTAATTGTCATTGGCTTAGTTATGCTGACGTCAGTTCCTGTCTCATGGGTAATGGGCGACTCTCACACTGTTACTTTTAGACTCTTCACAAGTTCAGCAATTGTTATAGCATTTGGTGGTCTGGCTCGATATTTTGCCCGGGGCTGCTCTGGTGTTTTCGGATTTAGAGAGGGTTTTGGCATTGTTACTTTCGGTTGGTTATTTGCTTCAATTTTTGGTGCAATACCGTTTGTTCTTGTTTCATTATTTAAATGGTATGATGCTTTTTTTGAAACTATGTCCGGATTTACAACTACAGGAGCAAGTGTTATTGATAACACCTTAACACTGATGACAGGAGCAACGTTAAACGGTTTGCAAGATATTCCATATGGCCTGCTATATTGGAGAAGCCTCACACATTGGCTTGGCGGCATGGGAATAGTTGTTCTTTCACTGGCAATACTTCCTTCACTTGGTATCAGTGCACATCAACTATATAATGCAGAAGTGCCGGGTCCTACACAGGATCAAATTACACCAAAAATTGCTTCTTCCGCCAAAATTCTATGGGGTGTTTATGTTTTTCTAACTGTTGTTCAGGCTGTTCTTCTCTGGGGTGGAGGGATGAGTTTATTTGATTCTTGGTGTACTGCATTTGGCACCATGGCAACAGGTGGATTTTCTACACAACAAGCCAGTATTGGAGCCTATAATAATATATATTTTGACATTGTTATTACTTTTTTTATGTTCCTTGCCGGTGCAAACTTTGTTTTGCATTATCGCTTTTTACGCGGAAAATCACTTTTTCATTTTAAAGATGAAGAGTTTCGTTTCTATTTCCTTGTTACAATAATTTCTATTTTCAGCATTACGCTTTTTCTTTCAGGTAAAAACATTATAACAACTGCCGGCATAGAATGCATAGATGTCGGGTTTTGGGAATCTCTGAGATATTCATCTTTCCAAGTGGTTTCAATTTTAACAACCACAGGTTTTTCCACTGCTGATTTTAATTTATGGCCTGCTTACTGTGCATTACTACTCCTGTGCCTAATGTTTGTAGGAGGATGTGGAGGATCAACTGCCGGAGGCATGAAAAATTCACGTATTTTGTTATTGATAAAATATGCAGTATTTCAGATTGAAAGACGTCTTTTTGTACGTTCTTTGCCCAATGTCAGATTAAATAAACACAAAATAGACAGCGTTGTTCTTAATAGAACTGTCTGTTTTTTCTTCATTTTTATGTTTGCTTTTGTTTTCTTCAGTTTATTGCTATGCTGCTTTGGGGTGGGTGATATTGTAACAGCTATGTCAGCTTCAATTGCATCGTTAGGTAACATTGGACCCGGCCTTGGAAAAGTAGGACCGACGCTAACGTATGGCTGGATGACTCCGCCCGCAAAAATAATATTAGCAATTGAGATGCTTCTAGGCAGACTGGAACTCTATACAGTTCTTGTTATTTTCCTGCCAACATTCTGGAGAAGATGATCATTTATACTCTGAAATTAGTAGGATTATGGATGGGGTCAGAAATTAGGTTCTAAATACCTGTGAAGAGATAAATTCCCTTCACAGGTGTTTTTTTTATATCATTTATATTTCAACAACATTTTCGTTACTTAAAGTTTTTTGTACAGTCTGTCCTGTAGCCCATGCTTCATGTGTATAGCCTGTTGAAAGGTCGCCATCTTTGATATTTACTGCGTCCCAATCAACACTCCAGTTCATAAAACCTGCAATGTCAAGTTTATTATTTTTCATCATGTCCCATTCACTTTGAATTAATTTTGGAGTAGCTATATATGTCATTCCACCACCAGCTGCTACTTTAGCCAAAAATTAATCTTCATTAATAGAATCGTTCGAGATAGCAAAAATACTAAAGAATAGAAATGTAGACATAAAAGTTATTATTGAGGCAACCGGGCTAAATGAAGAAAATGTTAAAGATATTTAAATTCAAAGAATTTTAAAAACATAAAGAGCTTGACAGAGTATCAAGCTTTTTTTATTTTTTTTATTTCTTTAACTTTTGATTGTAGCTTTTTGAAATAATCTGACTCTACAAGTTCGTCTACAGCTTTTTGCTTTTGATGTTCACTGACATTTATCTCTAATGTCTTGATTCGTTTTCTTAACATCTTAAATATAGTTTGATTATATACAACTATAAATAAAGCCATTATTACCACTACAAGAATAAACACCATAAGCCATTTAATTTGCTTAAAAAAGTGTGGAATATAAGCCATTGTTTCGTCGTAAGGAAAAATACCTATCAAGTTAAAAGAATAAGCAGGGTTTTTAATTAGGCTGCCTGCAACAAAATATTTTCCCTTCCCCAAATTAGTTTTAATAGCACCATCTATGTTTTTAAAATCATCCGACCCAGAAATTTCCACAATATTTTTTTTAAATTCAGGAGTTATTACTTTCTCTTGAGGGCCTGCAATAATACGGGAATTTAAAAAATCAACACAATATAATCCAGATTTAGTTGGTGCTTTCGTTAAATAGTGAGTTTGAATTCTTTCTTCAATTTTTGTCACATCAATATCAGTGCCAAGAATACCGAAGAAATTATTATCTTTATCAAAAATAGGAGTTGCGATTACAATTGAATCAAACTTCTGTTCTGTTCCTTTAGCTCTATAATTAGATAAAACCTCAGAATATACACTCTTTCTGTATTTTTCTGCATTCTTAAAATATTCCCTAAACGAATAATCATTGCCATTTTCTGCATTAAATTTTTTAGGAACAGTAATTTTCCTTATACCATTTTTATCATTAAACCAGAAATTCATTAAAAAACTGTTTGTTTTAAAGTACTTGGAAAATATTTCACTTAATTCCTGTTTAGTGGGAATTTCTTCAGTTTTAAAAAATGATGCAACTAGTTTAAGATCCCTGCCGCTCGAAGAAAATATATAATTAAGGTCGTTTGAAACAGCACTGGTTATCATCTGAAGTTCAGTCTTTGCAGCTTTTTCTGCAATGCTTACGGAGTCTTTATAAAACGAAGCAGAAATAAGCAACCCGCCAACTACAACTACAACTAAAAATATTACAAAAAATATGATGTTTTTCATAAAAATAATCTCTCATTTTACATATGTTTAACAGTATACTAGCAGAACAACAGCAGAGGCTATTTTTTAATATACCTAAAAGTATATCATGGTCAATAGACTCATGTAATATTTATTAGATGAAAGAAGTCATAAACTTATCAAAAGTTATATTTATGCATTAGTATTACATGAAAACTTGATATTCTCAATTATGTTGATAAGTTACTCCTCCATATCAATGGTTGTTAATTGTTAATTGTTGATTGTTAATTGAAAAAATGGGGGCGTTCTGGTTTCGACTGGGTCGGCAGAACGTGGATGGCATGTCGAGGATAATCGTTGGCCTCGTTAAAAATCGGTTACTTAAATAAATGCAAAAAACACAATGACATTCGAAGGGGCAATGCCTCTCGCTGCTTAATTTAATTATTAAGCAAGCACATTGTAGTCCATATTTCTTATAGTAGTAAGATTTTGAAGACTTTAAACAATCGCTACTGTAGATTATATCTTGGACCTCTTTGAGTATAATTGAAATTTATAAGAGAATAGTCTTGAGGCTGCCTGTTCGCCGGCTTAGCGGAGGGACGATAAAATTAAAGACGAACTAAACATGTAGAA
>CAZVCD010000054.1:0-14006 GCA_964625675.1 uncultured Victivallales bacterium
TGGAAATATAGAAAGTTATTAACACAAAGTGCCTGGGCTTTTTGCAAGAGGCTCATATATGTATGATTATAATTTAAGAAATGATAAATAAAATAGTAGTTTTTAATTTATATTAAAAATCTGAGTCAAGTTTTATCTAGTTATGTGATCCTGGGCTTATACTGTTGGTTTGAGATGTCAAGAACATTTAATGCATTTTATAAGCGGTATCGGTTTAAAAATAAAAAAAATGGTATAAATTGATATAGTTAGCCGAAAAACAAAAAATCTAAAAGCAAAGAAAGTTCCAACTATGAAGTTTATCAAATGTATTCTTTTGACGATTTTCGTTGTGACAGTCGCATCTTGCTCGAAAAAAGCTGAAGCGGAGTTACAGAAAACCGGGGATGCTACAAAACAAGGCGCAGTTAAAGCCTACGATGCTACTAAAAAAGGCTCAGTGGAAACTTATGATGCTACAAAACAAGGCGCAGTTAAAGCCTACGATGCTACTAAAAAAGGCTCAGTGGAAACTTATGATGCCTCTAAGCAAGGCGCAGTTAAAGCCTATGATGCCTCTAAGCAAGGCGCAGTAGGCGCTTATGATAATCTAAAAGAGAAGGTTTCCGATTAAATAATAGAAATAGTTATATTATTTATAGACAAGTTTAAAACGGTAATTGGACTGTTTCCCTAAGGACGGTAAAATTATCGTTTTTTTATCCTTAAACCGTAATATAAATGTCCAATTTCGATTCCGTTAAATTCGGCTATTTTAGGCATATGTCCCCATTTTTCAAAGCCATGATTTTTAAGCAGATTGATGCTGCCTTTATTATTTTCAATAAGAATAGCAATTAACGCTTTTATATTTAAAGAAGGGCACATCTTTATAGCCTCTTCTAATAGTCTGGAGCCAATGCCCTTCCGGTGATAGTCAAAATGAATATAATAGCTTACTTCAGCTGTATATTGAAGTGCCATACGCCCAGGACGGTATGCACTTATGCTTAGCCAGCCAATAACCTTGTTTTTTAATATAGCTACCAGAATAGGATATTTGTCTGAAGTATGGTCTGTGAACCATTTTTTTCTACTGTCGACTGTTAGAGGAGTGATATCAGCTGTTCGTTGGCCAACTGCAACAGCCTGGTTATATATTAGAATAATATCTTTTAATTCTTTTTGTTCAGCTATTCTTATAAGCATGGTTGTTTATCCTCAAATTGTTTCATTTTTTAGTCTTTTTATCAGCCAATATATTGTTTTTTATAATAAAATCTACTATTGTTCACGCTAATACTTGAGTTTATACCGGAGGTACATGCCTTTGGCTTGTTAAAATTTTTATTTTTGGTTTGTCTGCGGTTTTTTTACCCTCAATCATTTTTATTATTTGCTAAAAATCATTTTGCTTTGAGTTTAATAGGAGATTAAAACATGTCTATAGTCTGTGATTATCATATACACACATATTTATGCAAGCATGCATCGGGAACTCCAGAAGAGTATCTGAAGCAGGCGCATAAAAAAGGTTTGAAGACAATTGGATTTTCTGATCATTGCCCTGTTCCTGTCGGATTTGATCCCATGTCCAGAATGTATATTTCTCAATTTAGTAAATATGTTGAAATGATTAATGAGCTGAAAGACAATTCTTACGGGATTGAAGTTCTATTTGGAATGGAAGTTGACTGGGTTCCCGGTAGAATGGAAGAAGTGTATACATTTTTGGATTCAATAGACTATGATTATTTAATAGGTTCAGTTCATTATGTTTGTGACACGCCGTTTGACCACCCTGATTTTATTGATATATGGAGTTCGGCTGAAAAAACAAATTATATCTGGAACACATATATAGATTTAATGATAGACATGGTCTCCAGCGGAAAATTTGATATAATCGGACATATGGATTTGCCTAAGAAATTTGGTTTTTATCCTGAAGATATGACATATTTTATAGAAAAAGTGAATATATTATTTGCCCGTGCGGCAGAGCTTGATGTTGCTGTTGAGTTAAATACTGCCGGTTTGAGAAAGCCTGTAAAGGAAATATATCCGTCATTGGATTTACTGCGAATAGCTAAAAAACATAATGTAAAAATAACTTTTGGTTCAGATTCTCATTCGCCAGAAGAAGTAGGATTAAATTTTACTGAGGCGGGAGAGCTGGCCCGAAATGCAGGATATTCAGAATATCAATGTTTAGGAAAGAACGGAAGTAAAAAGCAAAGGCTAATTATTAAGCTTTAGTAAAAACAAAAAATGGCGTGTTGTTCTTTAAAAGAAATAGTATTTATGAGTGATTTTATAAAATATCATATTGATATGTTTTTTCAATCTTAACAGTTTAAGCCTTAAAAGAAAATAATATATTATTCAATTCTTTTCCGAGGCTTAAGTATCCAAACTATTGCAAAAATGGATAATAGTATTTATATTATAAACATAAAAAAAACTGTTTTTAATGTAGAAAGTAGTATTATGAAAACGATTGAATTTTATACTAAAGTCAATAAAATAACACTACAGGATACTCGTTATTCTCCCGGTGCCTATGAATTCATCAATGACGCGGTAATCTATACTGTCAGAAGATGTGAAGAAAATAAAGAAGAAAAAGAGTCTAGTCATATTTCCGGAGCAGAACTTCTTGACGGAGTGAGAGAATACGCGTTGAAACAGTTTGGCCCTATGGCTTATAGTGTCTTTTACGAATGGGGTGTTTTTGACGGTATAGCTGTTGGTAATATTGTCTTTAATATGATTGAGCATGAAATATTGAGCAGAAGCGAAAATGATTCAATTGAAGACTTTGAAAATGCTTTTGATTTTAAAGCCGCACTGTGTTCCCCGTTCCTTCCTCAAGATAGCAAGCCTTTTGATTGCCCGGTGATTGCCTAATAGCTTAATTTTTTTACTATCCATTATGTTTTAATTTTTTATAAAGGCACAAGAGATGAATCCTGAATATAAAAGTTTTCCAAATAATTTTCAGAGATGTGTACAGTTTCACGGGCATCTTTGTCCAGGTCTTGTGTATGGTTATATCGTGGCGGAAGAATCTGTTAGGCTATTAAATATAAATCGTGCAGGAGATGAAGAGATTGTAGCAATATGTGAAAATGACTCATGTGCTGTTGATGCGCTTCAGGTTATTTTGGGTACGACAGCAGGGAAGGGGAATCTGATAATAAGGAATTTCGGTAAAAATGCGTTTACTATATTTGAGAGAAAGGCGAAGGGGGCTTATCGTTTTTCTAAAAAACAAAAGTATATATATAAAGGCGATAATTGGAAAGAATTCGAAAAACTTGATACTGCTGTTTCTAATGGAACTGCAACAAAAGAAGAGAAAAAACGGCAGAAATATTTGAAAGCACTCGATTTGTTAGCTAGGGACTTTTATGAAGTTTTTGAAACAGAAAAAGTAGTTATGCCTGAACCTTTATTTGCTGAGTTGGCGCAGTCTTTGCCGTGTTTCGAATGTGGTGAATTAACGATGAGTACTAAAATGATAAAGAAAAATGGTGATCTGTTTTGCATTACGTGTTATAAAAAAGATGAATAATATTAAATAAAATATTAAGGAAGATTAGAAAATGTCAGTATTACGGCAGCGTTTAGATACCGGTGAATGGGTAATAATGGCACCCGAAAGACTAAAGGGTAGGGAACTTCAAAAAGAGAAAAACCCATTACAGAATATTTATTCTGTTTATGAAAAAAATTGTCCGTTTTGTATTGGTAATGATGATAGATACTCCAATATAGAGATAGATAGAATTAACAGTCCTGATACTAGCGATTGGACTGTTCGCTGTCTAGAAAACAAATTCCAAATTTTTTCCAATCATGAGCCTGCGCCTTTGAAATCAACAGAATACGAGAGAGATGGTATTTACCGCAAATTCTCTAGACATGGAAATCATGAATTGGTTATTGAAAGCGCAGAACACAACAAAACACTCGGAACAATGAGTCATGATGAAGTTTCGAATGTCGTAGAAATGCATTATAGACGCTATAAGGCATTGAATAATGGCAGCAATCTACAGACAGTCCTTTTTAAAAATCATGGAGCTCTTTCTGGTGCGTCCCAGAAACATCCTCATTCGCAAATTGTCTCTATGATGGTTGTGCCCGAACATATTAGGTACCTCATTGATAATGCAATGAGATATTATGACAGGAACGGTAAGTGTGTGTTTTGTAAAATAATTGAACACGAGATGAAGATTGAAAAACGCGTGGTTTATCAGAACGATAAATTTATAGCAATAGTACCTTATGCGTCTTCAGTACCTTATGAAATAGAGATTTACCCCAAGATGCACCAAGGTGGTTTTGATATAATGCCCGGAGAAGATATTGTCGAGTTAAGCGATTGTCTGCGTATTGTAATGAGAAAATTATATTTGGCGTTATCTAACCCAGATTTTAATATTATTTTTAGAAATCCTCCATATCATTTATCGAATGTCCTACCTTATCATTGGCACTTAAAAGTGGTTCCGTATTTAGCCACTCCAGGGGGATTTGAATTGGGCTCTGCTATGAGGGTAAATGTGATGATGCCTGAAGACTCGGCACGCGTTTTACGAAACACTGATATTGCCTAATCAGAATTAATATCAATATATTACTTACAGATTAGAGAATATTTTTTGATGTATACCCAATGCTAAATAGTTTTCTAAAAATAATAAAAATAATTGAGTGTAAAAATCACACAAATAAACCAAAAATAAAAATTTTAACAAGCCAAAGGCATGTACCTCCGGTATGTTATAGTTTATACACTGCAAATGGTATAGAAAATCAGTACTGTAACCATTGAAAGAAATTAAAAGCATATCTGCATGTATTTCCTTATGGTTTTTGTAAGTAATAGGGCTTATAATAATACTGTATACTGCTGTTTGATGTGCCAGTGTTTAATAACGTAATAAAAAAATAAATTTGATTTAACTTTTATGATATGAAAGGGATGCTATGAGTTTAGGTAAGGATTTTACTAAAGGTATTTGGCAAGAAAACCCGGTATTGGTCTTACTACTAGGGATGTGCCCCACTTTAGCTGTTACATCCAGTGGTAAAGATGGATTGGGTATGGGGCTAGCTACAATGGTCGTGCTGCTTGGAAGCAACTTCGTAATTTCTCTTATAAAAAAACTTATACCCAAAAAAGTTAGAATACCTTGCTATATAGTTGTTATTGCTACCTTCGTAACCATTGTTAATCTGTTAATGCTGGCATATGCACCGCCGGCCCTTAATAAATCGTTGGGTATATTTATTCCTCTTATTGTTGTAAACTGTATTGTTCTTGGTCGCGCCGAAGCCTTTGCGTCGAAAAATGGAATAACAAAATCTATTGTTGATGCTCTAGGGATGGGGCTTGGGTTTACAATTGCCCTTGTGGCATTGGGGCTTACACGCGAGTTTTTAGCCAATGGCACACTATTTACCATCCAGTTCATTCCAGGGTGGACCAGAAGCTTTATGTTGACTGTTTCATCCCCTGGTGCTTTTATTATTCTTGGATTTTTTCTGGCAGGTATGAACTATTTGAATTTGAGACGAGCCAAGAAGAAGGGTGAATTATTTGTTGTCCCTAAGCATTTAGGGTGTCGTCAATGTAACATATGCGATATTACGTATGACGAAGATTGATTATATCGGAGGTGTTTTTTGTCTTTGGTTAATCGCCAAAGGACGATTAAAATTTGCGAGATCTTTATCCTCTATTTTATTATTATTTCCCCTTATGCTAAAGCTTCCTCCGTCACTCTGCGAGCTATGGTGGACAGGTAGAGGATAAATATCGAAAACCATTTTGCTTTGGGTATAGTGGTTTTCGCTCTGGCTTTATAATATATTTTATATGTTGTGTTCTAGTATCTTTAACAGGTAAGAACCATATCCGCTTTTTAATGTCTCGGATGCTAACGCAGTAAGCTGTTCGCTAGTAATATAGTTACTTTTCCATGCTATTTCTTCAGGGCAAGCTATTCTTAATCCCTGTCTCTCTTCCAGAACAGAAAAATATAATGATGCTTCAAGCATTGATTTGTGGGTGCCGGTATCAAGCCAGGCAAATCCACGCCTTAGTTTTATTACCTGTAGCTTACCTTTTTCTAAATATATTCTGTTAACATCGGTTATTTCCAGTTCTCCTCGAGCAGATGGTTTGAGGTTTTTAGCTATTTCAATAACACTGTTATCATAAAAATAAAGACCGGTAACAGCATAATTTGATTTTGCTTTTTCAGGCTTTTCTTCAAGGCTTAATGCTTCTCCGTTTTTATCAAATTCGACAACCCCGTATCTTTCCGGATCATTTACAAAATAGCCGAATACGGTTGCTCCTTTTATGCTGGATGCAACATTCTTTAGTGTCCCACCGAATTTATGTCCGTGGAAAATGTTGTCTCCCAGGATTAGGCAGACATTATCACTGCCCACAAAATCCTCACCAAGAATAAATGCCTGCGCCAACCCTTCCGGTTTAGGTTGTTCAATGTATGAAAGGTTAATACCCCATTTAGTGCCATCTCCCAATAAATCCCTGAATGTGGGTAAATCACGAGGTGTGGATATAATCAGGATATCTCTGATTCCTGCCAACATTAAAGTTGAGAGTGGATAATATATCATAGGCTTGTCGTATATAGGCAACATTTGTTTACTGATACATTTTGTTATTGGATGTAAACGCGTACCTGAACCACCGGCTAAAATAATACCTTTCATAAATATCCACCCCTAATTCATATTTTATAATTATAGAATCTATATAAAGATATCACATGGCATTGTATTTTTAAAATAGGTATAGAATTTTATTTGATAACGGTGCTCTTTTTTTTTGTTATTTTTATTTTTTATCGCTTAATTGTACTTTATAAATACGCTATTGATAGTAATGTATATAAGGGCTAATTTCGCTTTGTTTTTTCAATGGTATAGGAATTTGCTTTTTAACTTATTGACAGAAAAAAATACTAGATTTCGCAGTAAAAAAAGAATAAAACAAGTTTAACTTGTCTTAAAAATCTGAAAAAGGGAATGAATATTTGCTATGACATCTAAAGACAACAAATCTAAATACTACAAATATATTGATATAAACGGCGTTTCAATTGCTTATACTGACCGAGGAAGCGGACAGCCTGTTCTCTTTATACATGGTTTTGCATCTTTTTCATTAACCTGGATGAAAATGATAGGATTTTTGCCAGCTAAATTCAGATTTATTACCATTGATTTAAAAGGACATGGATATTCAGAAAAAAAATGCGATGACAGACTTGCCTTATTTGATCAGGCCCTGATTATAAAAAATTTTATTAAATTGATGGATCTTGATGATTTTGTTCTTGTAGGACATTCTCTGGGAGGATCCATTAGTCTGCTTACTCTTTTTGATGAAGAGATTAGGAAAAAAACGGCCAAACTGATTTTATTGAACAGTGCCGGGTTTGTAAAAAAACTGCTTGATTTCGTAGACTTGATACCTGCGTCTTCCCGAAGAACAAAATTTCAGCTTGCTAAGGAAGAGTTGCTGATTTTAACGTTGTTGGAGCGGATGTTTTACGATAGAGGTAAAATTACACATGATACTGTAACTGAGTATGCCGCTATACTTCGCTATAAAAATACGATGGAGTGTATGTGTGAAACAGCAAGACAGTGTGCATTGATTGACATAGATTCTTTCCATAAAAATGTTAGAAACATTGCTGTTCCTACTTTGATCATTTGGGGAGATAAAGATACTGTTATAGACATTCAATTTTCTAATTTGCTTCATAATGAAATAGTGAATTCTGAGCTAGTACTTATTCCTGATTGTGGACATTCACCGCAGGAAGAAAAACCACTTGAGACAGCAGAAGTAATAGCCAAATTTCTTGGTGAACCTACTCTAACTAAGGGGACCAAACCTAATTTAGTCAAAAAAGTGAGGCGACTTAAGCCGAAGGTCAAATCTAGGGCAACAGCAGAAAAAGAAAAAGCAAAAGCGAGTAGTGTACTTTTTTTGATAAACAAAATTAAAGAAGCACCAGTACATTTTTCCCGAAATATTAAAATGAGACGGTTGGTTGATCGTTGGAGTTTTAGTGTTTTGTTTATGGTCGTTGTGTTGAAAGTTTTGCAGCTATTTCAGAAAATAGGCCTTAAACCAGGAGAAAATGGCTGGCGTAGACTTTCGGGTGTTTTTTTGCGTAACGAACATTCAAAATTTATTTTAGCAAGTTTTAGACTGAAATATCATGGACAGAGCAAAGCACCGAAGAACAAAGAAAGAGCTAAAACGATATTAATCGAAAGGTTGATGGATTTTCTCCGCAGTAAACCATCGTGTCACTGGGCATTAGAATGGGGGCTTTTTAGGATTAAAAGAAAAAAAATGTTTTTTACCGATATTATTGAAGCCGAGTTTTCCAGAGATGGACAACTCTTGAAGATTATTCCTCATTTTGATAATACTAGAACAACATTTTCTCTACTTAAGGAAGAACTTAGGAATGAAGTGCTTACTAGAATAATTAAAATTTATAATGAAAATGAAAAAAAAGGCGTACCCGATCATAAAAGAGCATGGAAAATATCTAAAAAACTCCGTCGCTGGGTCTTCAGCATTATGGGTTTGTCTTTTGCGGGAAAAACAGAACTTAATCATTTAATTGATCGTGTAATGAAGGGAACATTTATTATATTCGGTGAATTACCTGCTGATCCTTCAATGCTTACTCAGAAAAGGTTTTCTACTCCAAATATGAAAAAAAGTAGACATCCGGGATTTGGTTTACTTAATATAGTATGTCGTTTTACTGCTGACTATAAGGAGTCTGATTTATGGTTTCAGTATCACCATGTCCCCGTTGATGGAATGCCAATGCAGGAAATGTTGAGAAACTTAAAAGAGGAATGGGGTGAGGTTGGTGCAGTCAAATATCCTGCACTATCAAGTCCTGCAGCACAGCCAGAAATTTTTTACTTTGGTAATAAATTGTTTCGTGCGAGGGTTTATATAAATTTTGATAAAGTACTTAGCATCAGAAAATACCTTAATACCAAATACTATGTAGAAATGGGTGGTTTTGCCTCAATATCGAGTTTGATTATCTGGGGATTGGCGCAGCAACAGTTTTTTCGCGAACGTAAATTCCTTATACCTATTGATACAGAGCTTGATTCGGACTTTCCTCAGGATCGAAATATCGGCCTGCTTTTTATTCGCCCGGGTAAATACTTTATTAAAAAAGACCATATGAAAGGCTTTTTTAATTTTCAGAGAGAGTATAACCGTCGGTTGTTTACTACTAAGCAGGGTAAGAGTGAGAGCTATGAGCTGATTGAACTCTATGCTATGGTACATCCTTTGATCTGTAGAGGAGCAAGGTATGTTATACCTAAAGCTATGGGGGAAATATTAGGAACAGCCGGGTTAACTATACTGAAAGACGCAGAAATGTTTATCAGTCCGCTTACAGACTTACAGTTTAATGGATTTGCTGCTCTGGGTAACTTAAGGATGCCAACAGAAGATGGAAAAACTGCTGGTGCGGTTAGTATTTGCAGTACTAAAAATGAGGTTCGGGAATATATAAAAGCTATATATCATCTTGCGGAT
The DNA here is from genome assembly GCA_964625675.1 of uncultured Victivallales bacterium. GTDB lineage: Bacteria > Verrucomicrobiota > Lentisphaeria > Victivallales > GWF2-38-69. The sequence continues at coordinate 9,629 of CAZVCD010000054.1, forward strand.
AACTATCCGGATTATATGGGGATTAAACTGTAAGAAAGCATTAATAGTCTATTTTACCTCTAGAGCCTTTAAGTTTGGCATGTTTTTTTTTCTGTTCTAGACGTCTTTCGATAGAACCTCGTGTGGGCTTGGTGTTTCTTCTTTTTTTTTGTACTGTTATAGCTTTTTTTATTAATTTTTGAAGGCGTAATAATGCATCATTCCTGTTGCTCTCCTGTGTTCGAAATTTCTGTGCCTTTATGATGACTATTCCTTCTTTTGTGATGTGGCTGTCTTTTAGCTGTAAAAGCTTTGTTTTGTAATAATAAGGAAGAGAAGAAGTGTTAATATCAAAACGCAGGTGTATAGCTGTTGAAACCTTATTTACGTTCTGCCCTCCTGAACCCTGGGCAAGAATAGCAGTAATCTCGATTTCACTGTCAGGTATGGATGTTTTATTGGATATGTGCAACATTATAGTATTTAGTGATTTTTTTATAATATATTATATGCTATATAATTTGTAATCAGTTTTACCTATCTTACATATTATGCTTGCCTGGGGAATAATCAATAAGAAAGTTTTTTATATTATAAAATATCTGGATATTTCTGGTGAATGTGATATGATGTTGGTAGCATTAATGAAAATTATTGTGACTTAGCATGTTTGGCTAATATTATTAACTGAAAGAAGTATAAAAAAAATATGGAAAAAGGCGAATATGACTCAGGAAAATAAAAAATGCCCATGTGGTTCAGGAAAAATATTTGATAAGTGCTGTGATCCTTTCATCTCTGGGATAAAAAAACCTGATACTGCTGAAAAACTAATGAGATCGCGTTATACAGCATATGTATTGAAAGATTCGGAATATATACTTAACACTTGGCATCCATCAAGCAGGCCTAGTCTTTTTGATTTGACTAAGGAGATAATAAGTTGGGAAAAACTGGAAATAATAAGCTGTGAAAATGGAAAAGCCTCAGATGTAGAAGGGGAGGTGTTCTTTAGAGCATCTTATGAACATTGCGGAAAGAAATACTGTATTCAGGAACTTAGCAGGTTTGTTAAAGAAAAAGGTGTATGGCTGTATCTTATTGGAGAACAATCCAAGACCATTATTATAAATTAGTTAGATTTGGTTGCTTTGTAAAGTATATTCATGAACCCACCCCTAACCCCTCCAAGGAGGGGAATATGATGGATTATAAGATAAGTGTTGGTATTGAAAGTCCCCTTTTGTGAGGGGATGATGGATTATAAGATAAGTGTTGGTAATGAAAGTCCCCTCTTGGGAGGGGATTAAGGGGTGGGTCTATTTGAGTTTTGAATAGAAGATCTGAAATCTAATATCTAAAATCATAAATATTTAAAGAGTGTGTTATGGTAGAAAAAACTGTTGTAATCTTGAATGGATCGGACTTGACTGTTGAGGACATTGTCGCGATTGGCATTGGTGATAAGAAAGTAGTTATTGATGCCCATGCCTTAAAACGATGTATGGCTTCAAGAAAGTTTCTTGAAGATGAAATCGCGGCTAAAAGAATAATTTATGGAGTAAATACATCATTTGGTCCGATGTGCAATAAAATAATAAGTGATGATGAGATTGAAACTCTTCAGACTAATTTAATAAGAAGCCATGCCGCCGGATTAGGGGATCCACTAAAACCGTATATTGCGTTGGCTGTCGTTGTAGTAAGACTGAATACACTTTTGAAAGGCTATTCCGGTGTTAGAATAGAGCTTGTAGAATTCCTGAAGGATATGATAAATGCTGGTATTGCACCATATATTCCGGAATGTGGTAGTGTCGGTGCCTCTGGTGATTTAATACACTTGGCCCATATGTCTTTGGCGGTAATAGGGGAAGGTAAAGTTTATTACCAGGGAAAACTTTGTTCTGCAGAAAAAGCTTTAATTCGTGCAGACCTTGATCCTATGAAGCTAAGCTACAAAGAAGGACTGGCATTAGTAAACGGAACAGCTGCCATGACTGCTATTTCAGCATTTGTAGTTTTCGGCGCTAAAAAACTGTTAAACATAGCCTGCGTAACTGCTGCTTTCGGAATAGAAATATTCGGAGGAATTGATGATGCTTTCGATATTGACCTTCATTCAGTAAAACCTCACCCCGGGCAGGTGCAGATTGCAGAAATTGTCAGAAAGCTATATGCGGGTTCTAAAAGTATTACTCTTCGTAAGGATATGCATAAACTGATTAGGAACCAGGCAAAGAGTTCATCAAACCCGGTATATGAAACTGATATAGATGTTCAGGATGTTTATTCTATCAGGTGTACTCCTCAGATATTGGCTCCTGTTTGGGAGGCAATTGATTTTGTAGTAAAGACAATTGAAATAGAAGCAAATTCTACTAATGATAATCCCATAATAATACCTAAGAAGAATAAAATTATTCATGGCGGTAATTTTCATGGACAGAGTATTGGGTTTGCCATGGACAGTTTGGGAATTGCTATATCTGTTATGTGCAATTTGTCAGAAAGAAGAATTAACAAGCTTCTTGATAAGAATCTGAATAATGATCTGCCGGAATTTTTAATTCCCGGGACAGTAGGATTGACTATGGGGTTTATGGGAGCACAGTATTTGGCTACATCCACTACGGCAGAAAACAGGCACTTGGCAAATCCCGTAAGCATTCATTCTATCTCTTGCAACAGTTCAAATCAGGATGTTGTAAGCATGGGGACTATTGCTGCAAGAAAAGCGTATAAACTTGTATCAAATGCCAAGCATATATTAACTTTGGAGATTTTGTCAGATATGCAGGCTATGTGTTTCAAAAACAAGGATAATCTGGGAAAATCTATTGGTAAAATTTATAATATTCTTTCAAAAGAATTCAGTGTATATGATAATAAACGTGTATTTCATGATGACCTGGTAAAATTTAGAAAACTGCTGTTTTCAAGTCAACTGTTTGATGATTTGTCTGGGTATTGGGAATAATAGAGAAGATTTCTTATGAAGAATATTACTCTCTACTATCGATTTTTAGAAAAATGTTGAATAATTAAAGGCTATGAAATTTTCAAAAAAACAAAAACAAGAATACTTCCGGTATGAAAACTCATTATTTGCCTGTTCATGGAGTGGGGGAAAAGATTCTTGCATGGCATTGTATTATGCTGTAAAAAATGGCGGTATCCCACGGTCGTTGTTAACTATGTGTATTGAAAACGGTGATAGAACCCGTTCTCATGGACTTGCTCCAGGTATAATCAAAGCTCAGGCTGATTCGTTAAATATACCTCTTACAACGGTTAATACTTCATGGAACGACTACGAAGAGAATTTTATAAATATTTTAAAAACCCTTAAAATTTCTAACGGTATAAATTCTGCTGTCTTCGGTGACATAGACCTTGAAGAGCATAAAGAATGGGAGGACAAAGTCTGTCGAAAAGCTGAACTTACACCATTTCTTCCTTTATGGAAAATAAATACTGAATTGCTACTGAAAGAGTTTTTGAATGTTGGATTCAAAGCAGTGATTGTTGCTGTTAATGAAAAGAAATTAGGTAAAGATTTTCTAGGTAGAGAACTAAATCATGCCATAATAAGCGAGTTTAAAAAGCATAATGTTGATCCATGCGGAGAAAATGGTGAATACCATACAGTTGTTATAGACGGACCGCTGTTTTCAAAGTCTATTGGTCTCAAAAAAGGACGTATATCAAAACATTCCGGATATTATTTTTTAGATTTTAACTGATTATTATATCCAGAATTTTTTTAGCGGCCTTGGTCGGAGTAATAACTGACTCTTTTACCTGCTTTTCAACATCTGGTATAATGTCCTTTACCTCTGGTAAATTGGTGTAGTGCTTTTTTACGCCGTCTTCGATCATATTCCACATCCAGCAGATGGCTTGATCTTTACGTTTAGTTTCTAATTCCCCTGATTTTTTTAGTAGTTTATTATGCTTTACGACCATATCCCATACTTCATTGATTCCGGTTTTTTCAATAGCGCTGCATGTTAAAACCGGTGGAGACCAGTTTGGAGAGGATGGCTTAAGGATATGCATGGCGTTTTCGTAGACTCGTTGAGCCAGAAGAGCCTGTTGAAGGTGTTTTTTGTCTGCTTTATTTATTGCGATACCGTCTGCTATTTCCAAAATACCTTTTTTGATACCTTGAAGTTCGTCACCGGCGTTTGCCAGCATCAGTACCAGAAAAAAGTCCACCATAGACGCTACTGTTATTTCAGACTGTCCAACACCAACGGTTTCGATGATAATAGCATCGTAACCAGCGGCTTCGCATAAAAGCATGGTTTCTCTAGTTTTTTGTGCGACTCCACCAAGGTAGTTGCCGGATGGGGAAGGGCGGATAAATGCATTTTTGTGATATGAAAGGAATTCC
>CAZVCD010000055.1:0-11571 GCA_964625675.1 uncultured Victivallales bacterium
AGCAAACTTTAAAATACTCGGACCGCGTATCGGCAAAGATATGAAAGAGGTTGCCGGATTAATTGTAAAATTTGATGCGCATACAATAGCTTCTTTGCTTGCCGGTGAAACACTTTTTCTGCACCTTTCCTCAGGGAAAGAACTTGAAGTCGGCAAAGACGATGTTATGATTTTCAGAAAAGAAAAAGAAGGACTGACAGTTGCGACTGAAAAAGATATTACTGTTGCATTGGATACCACAATTGACACTGCTCTTGAAGAAGAAGGTTTTGCAAGGGAGGTTGTTAGTAAAATTCAGAATATGCGCAGAGAGATGGATCTTGAAGTGGCAGATAGAATTGAAATAAAATATAGTATCCCTAAAAAATATGTTTCTGCTCTAGCTAACTTTGAAGATTACATAAAAACAGAAACTCTGGCACTAAAACTTTCTGAAATCACAGAAATCACCAAGGAAGGCATCTGTGAGATTAATGGAAATGATTGCCGTATTCTGATAGAAAAAAAGTAATATTTATCCTATGATACAGAGCTATGTGTGGAATTCTTTCATACATAGCTCTTTTTGTTGATATGCATTTCTATTTTTAATAGTAATTTAGATTTATGCTCCCTCCTAAAGGGATGGAAAACATATAATGTTTGTTTGTGGTAAGCGATGTATTGTTGACTTAAACCTTTAGGATGTTTTCCTGTGGGTTCTCTTTTAAAAAGCAAGCTAAAGCGTGTATACCAACGAAGGTTAGCTGTAAATTTTTGAAAAAATTCTTTTGTTAACACACTTTTTTTATTTTTTTTAGTCCTCTGCGAGAATTATTCTCTTAAACTTGTTTTTGATGTCTAAAATAGCCCTAAAACAGCACCGTATAGGTGCATACTATTCTTTTCCGGCGCGCATGGCGTTGCGGTAGGAAATAATGCCCTTTGCAATTGAGAGGGCTATTTCGTTTTGGTAGCTGCTAGTACCTAAAAGACGTTCTTCATAAGAATTTGAAATAAATCCTGTTTCAACAAGAACAGCCGGGACAGGGGAGTATTTTAATACAGCAAATCGAGAACGTTTCAGGCCTCTATCGGTTATACGGTACTTCTTAGAATTGATAATATTTTTCTGTATCTCATGTCCCAGACGCGCGTTGTTTTTATCATAAATATTTCCATATTGTTTTTTTGAAGCAATTTTTCCGCCGTGCGTAGAGGATGTCCCAACGGGAGCATAAATAAATGTTTCTACGCCTCTAATCGAAGAAGCATTTTTTCCCATGGCATTGCAATGAATAGAAATAAATATATCTCCACCGTATTTGAGAGACATTGCGGGACGTGATTTTAGTGGAACAAAGGTGTCTTTGTTTCTGGTCAATATAGCTTTAAAGCCATTGGTTTGAAGGATTTTTTTTAGTCTAAGGGCTATGGAGTAGGCTATGTTTTTTTCCTTATAATACTTTCCCTGAGCACCGGAATCTTTTCCTCCGTGTCCTGGATCTATAATCACTGTAGTAAGCTTATGTCGTTTTAATGCTTCTTTGCGAAGAATGGGATCCAGCAACAATAAAAAATCAGTTTCGCTGATTGCAGGATTATTTTTGTTAGAAATTGCGGGCATAGACATTAGTATCTTAAGCCCGTTTAAATACATTTCTTTCGAGTTATAATGAAATTTTACGTTGGTATATTGGCTTGTCAGTTGACAGTACATATTATTGGAACTCAGCTTCATTCCATAATATTTTGCTACGTCAGACAAATACACATATTTATTGCTTTTGTACCATGTAAACCTGATTTTGAATGCGTAAGCCTCTGAAAAAAAGCCAAATGCTAACAGGAGCAAAAGAAGAACTTGAAGTATATGTGATTTTTTGTAAATCATAAATCCTTAATTTAAGTGTACAGGAATTTGCTTTTTAACTTATTCACAGTCAAAAAGGTTAAGTCGGGCAACAAAATAAAAAGACAAAAACAAGTTTAACTTGAAAAAATATTAAGCGTTTATTTCCAGCCAGTGTTCAACATCCAGTGCAGCCCTGCATCCCATTCCAGCAGCCGTTACGGCCTGTTTATATGTCTTATCAGCACAATCGCCACCGGCAAATACTCCATCTATACTTGTAAGTGAACTTTTATCTTTTAGTTCTATATAGCCCTGTTTGTCTTTTTCCACTCCAGGGCAAAACTCAGTGCTTGGGATATGACCCAGTGCTGCAAAATATGCTTTGCACTCAATCGTTTTTTCTTTATCGGTCTTTACATTTTTTACTTTAACAGCTTTAACTTCATTATCCCCAAGGATATCAGTAACAACGCTGTCCCATACTATTTCTATTTTTGGGTTTTGTTTTGCACGGTCACCCATGATTTTTGATGCTCTCAGCTTATCGCGTCTATGGATTATGTAAACCTTCGTTGCAAATTTTGTTAAGAATACAGCTTCTTCCATGGCGGTATCTCCCCCACCGACAACAACAATCGGAACATCACGGAAAAAAGCTCCGTCACAAGTCGCGCATGCGCTTACACCTTTAGTTAACAGTCTTTGTTCAGCTTCCAGTCCCATCCAGCGAGGAGTTGCGCCTGTAGCTATGATAACAGTTTTTGAGACTAATTCTTCACCGCTTTCCAGTATTACTGTATGCGGTCCAGCATTTTTAAAAGTGATAGTTTTTACTGAATCATATATGAGCTTTGTTCCGAATCTTTCAGCCTGATTCTGCATTTTCATCATTAATTCAAATCCGTTAATCGGCTCAGGGAATCCTGGGAAATTTTCAATGTCAGTTGTTTGAGTTAGCTGTCCTCCGGGAAGTTTACCTGAAATAACTACTGGATACAGTTGTGCCCGCGCGCAGTATATTGCAGCTGTAAGGCCTGCCGGGCCACTTCCAATTATAATAACATTTTCCATAATCAAGGTAAACCTTCCCTGTTAGTCAACGGGACTTGTATGTTTATATTTTCTTAACCTTCAGTTAAACTCGTAACTTCAATCAAATGATACCCAAATTGGGTTTTTGTTGGACCGTATACTTTACCTACTTCAGCGCTAAAAACAACTGTATCGAATTCCTTGACCATTTGTCCGGGTGTAAACTCACCCAAGGCTCCACCTTCAGCTCCAGATGGACACTCAGACTTCTCTTTAGCTATTTTTGCAAAATCTGTACCGTTTTCGATTTCTTCTTTTAATTCTTGGCAAATTGCTTCTGACTTGACGAGTATATGGCGTGCTTTAGCTTTTTTCATAATAAAAGTCCTTTAAATAATTGTTAATTAAAAAAAACATAGAATCTACTTTAAAACCTAAAAACCAAATTACAAAAAATGAAAATTAACTTTTTAATATTTTTATACCGGAGGTAGTTTTTATTTTAGGTTAATTTACTCCGAATAATACACTATTTGGGTTTATTAGATTTGGGGATAGGATGAAAAACATTCATGCGCGGGTTATATTATATCCAAAGCGAAATGATTTTCGATTAACAATAAAAATAATTGATATAAAACATCCCGTAGGAAACCCAAAAAATACCTCTGGTATAATTTAGACGCTGATGTTTTTATATTATAGGGGTTGATTTTTATGAATAAAAGAAGATTCTCAATCAGTATTACATATGGTTTAAAGGATTGGGAACTGATTTTTGACCTTTTGCATGACGAATATTTTACAGGAATAGAACTGCCGGCATACTACTTGAATAACCCCAAGCTTCCTGGTTTAATTGAAAAATCCGGAATGGAAATTACAAATGTTGTGGACTTAGTTCAGACGTCAATTTCTAGAAGCATTATTGATCAAAGCGAAAAGGTCAAGAATGATATTTTTGAATACATTAACACAATTGCTTCCAGGACGTATGATTTTCCATTTAGTTGTTTTATGCTGGATGTGGGTTTTGGCTCGCTAGGGGGCAAAGAGGGTGCTGTTATTTCAAGGATTCAGTTTTTAAAACAGTTTATACATACTCTCTATTCAAATAATATGACCATGACTTTGCCTGTTAGAATTCCTAGTACTGCTTCTCTAAGTGAGCAGGGAACGTTTATGCAGAAAATAATACGTGAAACTATGTTTAACGGATATAAAATTTGTCTGAACTTATTTCCTCATGAAGTCAAGAAAAAGAGTAACCCTGAAAACGTTTTTCAATGGTATGACTTTGATTTAAGAACTGTTAGAATAATATATGAGCCTGAAACTGGCAATTATTTATCAGAAAAGCTTTTAGAATACTGGTTGAAACCGCTTAATGATATAGGGTTTGAAGGCGATATAATCTTTTGTCCCAAGACCAACAGTTTTTCTCTTCTTGAAAATGAAATTAAAAACTTAACCGGTTTCATTGATAAAATGAAGTTGTAATATTATCTTATATTTGGATAAAAATATAAATCTATGGGATTTTTTTTAAAATGCGTGAACGGCTCAGATTCAAAATAGACAATGATTATGGAGAAATAAAAATACTTACTAGGAGTGTTAGAACTTTTCTGGCTTCTATTAATATTTCTTCTAAAACCATATATAAAGTTGATCTTATACTGGAAGAAATGATAACAAATATCATTAAATATGGTTATGATGATGATAAAATACATCAGATTGAGGTAAATCTAAATATAACAGCAGAGTATATTCGCATTAGAATTATTGACGATGGTAACGAATTTGATTCCGTTATGTCTCCAAACCCTGATATTAATATTCCGTTGGAAAAAATGAAAATCGGAGGTCTGGGGATCTTTATAATTAAAAATATTTCCAATAATATTAAATACAAAAGACACAAAAAAAAGAATGTTCTTCGCGTCAAAATCTATACTTCAGACGAAGAATAGATGTCGTTAGAGAAGTTTGGCTTTTTCTTAAAACGAGTGGGGAGTTTGATAAAGAATATCCAATATCCAACAAGAAATTATCAATAACCAAGGGAAAGAAATCAATGATTAATCAGAGATATTCTTTTTATATTGACAATAAAACAGATAAGTTTTAGCAATGAATGAAAGACATTATGACCTTGAAGATAGGTTAATTGATTTTGCCGTCAGAATCATAAAAATGGCAGAAGAATTACCGGACACTAAAATAGGCAATCATATTCGCACGCAAATATTAAAAAGTGGAACATCTCCCGCCCCAAATTATGGTGAAGCACAAGGAGCTGAATCAAGATCAGATTTTATACATAAATTAAAAATTGCTTTAAAAGAACTAAAGGAAACTAAAGTCTGGATTAAGATTATTATGCGTGCATAATTAATTAAACCTACAAGTAAATTGGAACCGTTATTACAGGAAAATGAGGAATTAATATCAATAATATTCACCAGTATTGAAACGGCCAGAAACAATAAAAAGTAAATATTAAATTTAGAAAGCAAAACTATTTGAAAATTGGATATTTCTTGTTGGATATTGGATATTCAAATTTTTTATTTTTTGTATATCTACCCACTTAGACTGAAAAAGAACCAAAAGATTATTCGATCTTTTTATCTAAGTCAGCTTCACTATGTTCAAGTAGATTCTCTGAAATTGATTTTTTGGTCTTCAACCCAAGTTTCTTGATGTTCTCAGCCTGAGTAACAAGGTTTCCACGTCCCTGAGACAGCAGTTTAAAAGCATTATCGAATTCAGTGTCTGCGCTTTTAATCTGTTTGCCAACTTTCTTCAATGATTCAATAAAACCACAAAATTTATCATATAATTTCCCTGCACGTTCTGCAATTTCCTTGGAGTTCCTATTTTGATATTCATACATCCATATACTTTGAATTGTTTTTAAAACAACCAGTAGCGTTGTCGGGGAAACAAGAACAATACTTTTTTGAAAAGCATCACTAAATAGTTTTTTATCAGTTTCAATCGCCGTCATAAAAGCACCCTCAATCGGGATAAACATTAATACGTAGTCTAAGGTATGGACCTCAGGTAAATCTTCATAATTTTTCGAACTTAAATCCTTGATATGATTTTTAATATTTGTAATGAATTCCTTTAAGGCAAGGGATTTAACCTCCGGCTTATCGGATGAATGATATTTCTCATAGGCTATTAATGTGACTTTAGAGTCTATTATTACATCTTTGTTTTCTGGTAGTCTTACGATTGCATCAGGGCGCTTTCTTTTGCCTTCCTTGTCCTGAACACTAAACTGTGTTATATATTCATGATCTTTTCTTAGTCCTGAATCTTGAAGTACATTTTCAAGAATTATTTCACCCCATGCTCCCTGAGTTTTATGATCTCCCTTCAGAGCATTAGTCAAGTTAACTGCTTCTTTACCAATTTTAGAGTTCAGATCTTTTAAGGAAGATATTTCCCGCTGCAGCGAAAATCTTTGTTTAGACTCTTTATCGTAAACATCTTCTACTTTCTGTTTAAATTCTTTTAACTGCTCTCTTAGCGGGGTTATTACCGTTGAAAGGTTCTCTTTATTCTGCTCAAGCATTTTTATTCTTTTATCTTCAAAAATTTTATTGGAAATATTTTCAAATTCTTTTTTTAGGGTTTCCTGGGCCTTGTTAAGTATTTCAAGCTTTTCCTCTGAAACTTTTCTTTCTTTGTTGAGAAGAGTTTCAAGGTGAGAAGTCTGTTTTTCCAGCGCGATATTGTTATTATTGAGTTCATCTGAATATTTTTTAGAAGCTTTTAAGTCATTCGATAGTTCTTCTATTCTATTCAGTTTCTCCTTTAAACCCGCATTTTCAGATTGATAATAAATATTTTCATTCCGAAGATTCTCAATCATTTTTTTAGATTCAATGTTATCATCATTTTTCTGTTTGAGAGATTCAAATATTAATTTTTGCCTGCTACTTCCTATAAAAAAATATATTAGAATTCCGATGATTAAGCCAAAAACAAAAATAACTATACATAAAATAAGCACTTTCTATAATCTCCTCTAATTGTAAACATAAAAGCTAATGCCGTTTTTATATACTAGTTTCTTTTTCTCTTTTTTAAAACAGAAGTTTAATTTGTTTGATTTGTTTTTTTAGATAACACGCATGTTCTCCAGATAAAAAATGGAAGCCAGTTGAAATATAACAATCAAAACGATATAATAATTATTAGAAAAATATTGTAGCTTCGGTTGTATAGTTAACCATTTTTAAAAGATAAAACAAGACAAGTTAACCTTATCGTTTTTAATAATAAAAAATATAAATCCAAATAAGCCAGCAAAAATAATTCTTACATTGTCTGTTGACTTGCATACTACTGGGGGGAAAATAAATGACATACGTATTTTTAATAATTGCAATTATTGCTGAAGTAGTAGCCACTACTACGCTAAAAGCGTCAGAAAACTTTACTCGATTGATTCCCAGTATGGTGGTTATCATAGGATATGCTGTTGCATTTTATTGCTTATCTTTAGTTTTAAGAACAATGCCTGTGGGTGTAGCATATGCTATCTGGTGTGGCTTAGGTATTTTTTTAGTCTCAATTGTATGTATATACACATATAAGCAAGTTCCGGATGTCCCGGCAATGATTGGTATGAGTTTTATCATAATAGGCGTAGTTGTAATAAACGTATTTTCAAAGACTACTATCCATTAAAATTAAATATTAAGAGAAATTTTGTATGATTAATGTAATTGCATCAATTCGTGTAAAAGCAGGAAAACTTTCTGAGTTTATTGAGATATTTAAGTCCAATGTGCCGAAAGTTGTTGAAGAAAGAGGCTGTATTGAATATTCACCAACTGCAGATATCGATGCCGACCTGCCGCCACAGAGCTTGGATAAAAATGTAGTTACAATTATTGAAAAATGGGAGAGCTTAGAGTGTCTACATGATCATCTTAAAGCACCTCATATGCTGTCTTACATGGATAAGGTCAAAGACATAGTTGAGGATGTCTCTATCAAAGTACTTAAAGGTGTATAGTTTGTTCTTGGAGCGGGATGGGAAGATGTAAGTACTTTGTACTGTCAACAAAAATAAACAACCCCTTTTTTTTTAATACGGCCAGACTTTAGCTATGCTTTCCTGTTTTACCCAGCCTTCAGCTTTTCCTTTGCGGATTCTCAGCCATTTATTAATCTTTTCTTTTATCCTTACCTGATCTCCGGGGCTTAATATAAAAGTAGCCTTTGAAGAGTCAGTAGAAGGAAGGGAATAGATTTTTACATTCCTTTCTACAACCAGGGCTATCTTAGGGTTATATACTTCTACTTTTTCTGATAGTACTGCAATTATACTAATAACTGCTACTATTAAGGCTATTGAAAGGACAGTAACCCAAACTCTGGCTGCAGTAAATTTTCTCAGGATAAGGGCAATGAAAAGAATAAACCATGCTGCGGCAAAAACAAGCATCCATTCATCAGGCCTGAAACTGTCTCTTCCTGACTGCAAAAGGGCAATTGGGTTTTTTGTTTGATAAACTTCTGGAAGGAAGAGTTTTCTTTTGACAAAATTTAAGTTCTCAAGAATATCAGAGTTTCTGGGATCTAATCGCAGTGCGCGCTCGTAGCATACGAGGGCTTCAGTTAAATTCCCATTCTGATAATAGCAGTTTCCAAGGTTATATATCCAGTTAGGATTGGGAGAGCTAAAATGTATGTTTTCTTTGCAAATTTTCTCTGCTTCATTAAAGTCAGCTTTGTTATATGCTGTTATTAACTGATTTATGCCTGTTGTTTTCTGAGTGTTATCTGCAAAGGTTTTGTTGGTGATGAAAGATAAAGCAGAACCAATTACAATTAGAATTGAGAGCCTTTTTAATGCTTTTACTAGATTGTTTTTTAAGTTTGAGCTGTTTTCCTTAAGTGCCGGCATATAGCTTAGAGCGTTAGCTTCTTTTATATATTTCGCCAATTCTTTTTCCTTTAGCCTGTTTGAAAGTTCATCTGCTGTTGTTCCGGGAGGGTAACCTTTTAAGTCATTGATATAAGGGACTGCTTCTTTTTGAATGATATCTGGAAGGTGGTCTGACGATGCCTTCATAATAGTCTTTATTACTTTGCTTTTTCTTTTTAGGGCACTGTTTTTACGCTGTAGGGTTAAACTGCCGCCAATCCTTTTTTTCTTAAAATAAATAAGTTCAGTTATAATCCATAATAGAGGGCCTAGCAACAGCAGTATAGTTATTAAAATAATATGATTTAACCATAAAGGAATTAATACATCATCACCTGGCTGTTTTTTTAAATAAAGAATAGCATTGCTTACTTTATGCTTAGCTGATTTTTGGGGAGATATTGATAATTTAGATGCTGGAGCGTTTCCATATACAATGCTTATTGAAGAACGATTATCCGGCATAACTTTTATGGTTTTATTAATGTCAGCAATTTCATACTGAATTTTTTCAGGATCAAAAGTTGCAAAAGAAACATCAATATTTGTTTTGCCAGATTCAACTGGAATTAACACATAATTTACTACAACACTGTTTTTGCTGCCGGATTTTGGCGTGCTGTGATCGTCTTTTTGAATTTCTGGTGAATATACTGTAAATCCAGGTATTATGAGCTCTGGAGCGTTTAATGTTTCCAGTGTTCCTGAACCTGCAATTTTTAGTGACAAGGTCAAAGGTTCACCTTCTTTTATTTTATCAGAAGAAAGTTCAGCTTGTATTGTCCAGTCACCAACAAGACCTAAATACTTGGTTCCTGGTGGCGGTGGTGGGAGAGGGATAATATTTAATTCAGGGAGCTCTGTTACCAGAAGCTTTGATATGTTTTCTCCTCCTCTATTAAAAATAGAACCGGAGAAAAAAGAATCATTATTGAATAAACTGTCGTTAAAGCTTGAAGAAAAATAGTTTGAGCGTGATTTGCTTCGCTGAGGCATTTTGATGTTGCATAACAATGAAACAGTTCCATTTAATTGGCCGTTTCCTAATGGGCGAAAAGAAGTAAAAAAGGTGGTTTCTGTATAATTTATTTCATCTTTTTTAACTCGTTTTGGTGTTCCGTGGGGATATGGTGCGAACCGATCATTTTCGCGGTTAAGTTTACTGAAATCATCAAAAACAACATTATTAATTTTTATTTTAGGGTATTCCAAAGGAACTGCTGATAGATTATCAGCCTTGTATAAAATTATTTTTAAAGGAATTTCTTCACCTATATAAATTTTTTTATTATTTTTAAGGTTATAATCTGCTTTTATGAACAAACGTTTTTCTAAGTCTGCCAATGGTCCTTTGATAACTCTGATCTTTTTTCCCTGTGTATAAATTTTACCATCATCAGTAATAATTTCCATTGAAGGTAGGGTAATTACTCCTGGTTTTGAAACGGTGAATTGATATACAGTTTTTTCAGAGCGCTTGCCATTTATTGTCATGACCTGCCTACTGTATGAGGTATTGTTTTGTAGCCACTCAAGATTTTTTACTGCAGGAAAGTTGTTAATATGTGCTTTTCCTGCTGTAGAACTAATTGTCAGGGTGGCAGGTTCACCAACAACTATAGGTGTTGGCTGTAGCGATAGCTGAATGTCTGCATTGGAATTAAGTGAAATAAAAAAAAGAATAAAAGAACTTATTAATAAAAATATCTGTTTATTAATAAAATATTTTTTATGATTTGTTTGACAACTATTCCAATTCACTATATTTCTCCATTTGCTGTTCATTCTTATTCGTTATGTAATCGCCTGATGAACTTTTTATGATTTATTGGCGCTGTTTAGCGTGCAGATTTTATTTTAGGTAATTGCTACCAGTCTTTATCAACAGACATATTCCCATAGGCATCTTTCTGCCGTTTTTTTAATTCTTCTTTAAGTGATTTTTCATCCTTAGCCATTAGCTTTAGCAAAGCATCTGCTTGTTTTGGATCTATTTCTTTATTATCTTGTCTTGGCTGAGCAGGCTGATTTTTAGGTTGCTGAGGCAGTTTTTCCGGTTTATCACTTTTATCCTTTTTCAGGTTATCCAGAGCTTTTTTCAATTTATCTTCAGCCTTTTTACCATCATTTTTACTTTGATTCTGTTGAGCTTCTTTTAAATTTTGAGCTGCTTTCCCCGCATTTTGTTTATCCTGCTGGCTGTTGTTTTGTTTAGCTGACTTCTGATAATCATCATTTGCTTTTTTAGCTTCTTTTGTTTTCTGATTAGCCTCTTTCTGCTTTTCCCCCTTTTCTTTACCTTGGGATTTATTTGCCTGCTGCTGTTTATCTAAAGCATCCTGTGTCTTTTGCTGAGCCTGATTCTTTTTATCCTGCATTTGCTTTTTCTGCTGCTCTTTATTTTGTTTTTTCTTCTGTTGCTGATTATCGTTCTGCTTGTTTTTTTGATTATTCTGCTGTTGTTTCTGCTGGCCATCACCAGAAAGTTTTTTTAGTGCTTCTTTTAAACTTTCTTCAGCTTTTTGGTTATTATTCTGTTGTTGATTTTTTTGTGCATTTTTTAAGTCATCTGAGGCACCCTGTGCTGCCTGAGTATCTTTTTTACTATTATTCTGTTTTGCAGATTTCTTATAGTCTTCAACAGCTTTTTGAGCTTGCTTTGTCTTATCGTTAGCTTCTTGCTTTTTCTGCTGCTGTTTATTGAGAGCTTCTTGGGTTTTTTCCCTAGCTTCCTCTCTTTTTTTCT
>CAZVCD010000055.1:11671-13957 GCA_964625675.1 uncultured Victivallales bacterium
TGCTGTTTATTGAGAGCTTCTTGGGTTTTTTCCCTAGCTTCCTCTCTTTTTTTCTGCATTTCTTTCCGGCGTTTAATAATTTCTTCAGCTTTCTTTTTATCATTCAACAGTATTTGCTGATTAACTGCTACCTCTTTTCTTAAGGGCCCTCTGCGCATTGCTTCTTTGTACAGATTTTCAGCTTTAGCTAATTCCTGTAGAGACTGTTCGGGATTTTTTTCCATAATTTTTCTAGCGGCTGAATGCTGAATAACTCCCATATTCTGATAGGCTTTGCTGCGAAGATGTCCTTTTTTGTTAGCTAGATTAATTGATTCAGTATAATGTTTTTTCGCTTCCTGTATTTTACCATTTGCCTGTGCATCTACTCCTATGTTAAACATTTCTATTGATGTTTTTTGCTTTTGAGGAGTCTGATCGGTGGCAGGCATAGGTGTTTTAATCTGAGTTTTTGGTGCTGTAACTGGCAGATTTTCAGGTAATTGAATATTTGTGGCATTATTAGAATCAGCTTGTATATAACTTGGACTAATGATTATAACACTTAACAAAATTATAATGGCTTTAAGGTGCTTATTTCTTTTTGACTTCTTTTGCTTATTGTTAATTGCATTGTTACCTTTTTTTCTACGTTCGCCAGTAGCCAGCCATATAAAAACAAAAAGAAGAGCTAATAAAAGAGGAAATTGAAATTTTTCAAGAGGGCGTGTCATTTTTCCATTCTCGTATTTTTCAGGAATTAGTTGTGATATTTTTTTCTTGAGAATATTTAATCCCGGATCAACGGCGGTAGATCTTATATATATCCCATTAGTGGCCTGTGCCAGTTGTTTCAACTTTGTTTCATTCAGCTTGCTTTTTACAAGATTCCCCTTAGAATCTCTTAAAAATTCAGATTTTCCATCTTTTGCTGATAACTGTATAAGGCCGGGTTTAGAGGGGTCTCCTATCCCCACAATAAGCAGGGGGGTTTTAATTTCATTCAATGTATTGATGACATTTGAACTGTCGCCCAGAAGTTCGTCACCATCAGTGATAAGTATAATAGCTTTATATCCTCCTGCCGCTGCTTTAAAAGCTTTGATTGCAGTATTCAATGCTTTTTCTATATTTGTACTGCCAACGGGGATACTGTCTATATTAATGTCTTTTAAAACAGTGTATAAGCTGGTCCTGTCTATGGTCAAAGGGCACTCAAGGAAAGCAGAACCAGCAAAAGCTATAATACCGTATCTGTCTTCAGGAGTATTTTTGATAAGATTTTTTAATAGAAGTTTGGCGTGTGCAAGCCTGGAGGGGCGAATATCTTTTGACAGCATACTTTTTGAAACATCTATAACAGCTAGAATATCCCTTCCACTTCCTGAAAATGGCAGAAGTCTATATCCCCAGTAAGGTCGGGCTGCTGCTATAGTAATAAATACAATTATTATAGCCAGAACCCAAAGACGAAAGGCTCTCTTATTTTTGGATAAATTAACATGTTCAGAATCTGAATGCCTTTTACCTAAAATCATAGCAAGGTATTTTTCCCTTTTTTTTGAGGCAATTATAGCGAGAATTAGAAATAAAGGAAGTATCCAAATAAGGTTCCATAAAATATTTACATTTAAAAATTCCATTGAAATCCACCCAATTATACTTATTTAAAATTGTTTTTTAACTTGTTGATAAGCAGTAATACCATTGTCATAAAAAGAAAATAATAAAACAAGTTTAAGTTAAAAAATTAAGAATTGATTTTTGAACATATACATATTCTTATAATTGATAGCTTAAAAAGCAAAACATTTTTAATAAAAAAAACATTTTTTTAACCATGCTCAATTTGTGTATCCCAAAAAACACTTATTCTGAAGACTCTGATTGTGTAACAAGGGAAACGCTCTTTACGCCGGCGGCTTTAATCGCTTTAATTGTACTCATTACTTCACTGTAAGGGCGTGAGCCGTCTGCTCTTAGCAATACACTGATTTTAGCCCTAGATTTCAATAATGCTCCAAGTCTCAGGGTTAATTCGTCGGGTTGCAGAATCTGCTTAGACAAAACAATCTGTCCGCTATTATTCAAAGTTATATAAATGCTGTTATCCTCGGGAAGTGGAGTGGCATTAAGTTCAGGGGGTGAAACATTTACGCCATATTCCATTAGTGGAACAGTGATCATAAAAACAATCAACAGCAGGAACGTTAAATCAATTAGAGGAGTCATATTGATTTCTCTAATAGTGGTTAAATGCGATCTGCGCTTGAGCCTTGCCATTTTTAAAATTCCTAGTTTCTTAGT
>CAZVCD010000056.1:0-13785 GCA_964625675.1 uncultured Victivallales bacterium
AATATTTTGTTATTTTCTTCTAATTGAAATATATTATATTGTTGAATATCAATATATTAAAAGATAACTTTTTATAAATGAAAGGATATAAAACCATGAAAAAGAAAACATTAATAAATCTTTCACACCTAACTTCGTTACTCTTTGGGCTATCCCTTGGAATAATAATCACTATGTTATGTTTATTTACAATGCAAAATTGTGAGGCAACTATTACATATTTATTATTTCCTATAACTATAATGATTGTGGCCATAATTTTAAGAGTCGTCACATTAGTTGTTTACAAAAAGAACTTAGATAAATATAATTTTTAAGAATTACTGGACTTTAAGGAATTATACCTGTACTTTCTTATTCAGTCTCATCAATACCAGAGGTATTTTTATACTTAGTTTATCTCCTCCTTCGCTCTATGAGCTATGGAGGATAAATGCGGAATATTTTAATCTCATTTTTTATTATTATTTATCTAAAGTCATTTCGCTTTGAGCTTTGAACACTTTTTTAGGAAACTACTATGGAGATTTATATTGGCCTCGACATTGGCGGCACTAAAATCATGGCGGCCTCTTTTGATAAAGACTTCAATGAATTAAAAAGAGTCAAATATCAAACTCCAATTCCGCTAAATGATGGAATAGAACTTCTTCACAAATCAGTATCGGAAGTTGCAGGTGACAATAAAATATTGGGGATCGGTGCTGCTGCAGGCGGTCCTTTAGACCCTTTGACCGGAGTTGTATCGCCGCTGCATCAGCCGAAATGGAGAGATGTTCCTTTAAAAAACATTATAAAAACTAGGTGGAATTGTCCGTTCCAAGTTGATGTTGACACCAATGTTGGTGCAGTAGGGGAATATCATTTGGGAAACTACAGAGATAAACACTTTTTATACATTACTTTAAGTACTGGAATGGGCGGAGGATTTTTAGTTGATGGTAAAATTTATAAGGGTAAATGTCATCCTGAAATTGGACATCAATCAATCAATTTTAGATGCTCACATCCTGAAAAAATACATTGTGAGTGTGGCGTAGAAGACTGTCTTGAAGCTATGGTGTCAGGTAATGGAATTAGACGAATATACGGCAAGCCTGCAGAGCAGCTATCCACTGAAGAGTGGGATGAGGTTGCGTACAACATCGGCCAGGGATTGAGGAACATAACAGCTATTCTTTCCCCTGAAATCATTGTTTTTGGCGGTGGTGTCTCCATTGGTGGTGGCGAAGCTTTAATAAAAAAGGTAGAAAAATATTTAATAAAAAATATCTGCCTTGTCCAACCTCCAAAGCTGAAACTATCATGTCATGGATATGATACAGCATTAATTGGAGCAGCTTATATTGCAAAAGAAAATTAAAACAATAAAGAAAACGTAATATTAAGAGAATGGAAAAAACATGGATAATAAAGCAAAGCCTGAAATTGTAAATGACTTAGTAAGTTACCAGAATGGGTCAGTTGTAAGCAGGACTTTAATAGAGAAAAAAACTGGAACAGTAACATTGTTTGCTTTTAGTAAAGGACAGGCATTAAGTGAACATACAGCTCCTTTTGATGCTATGGTATATGTCCTTGACGGCAAAGCAGAAATTACTATTTCAGGCAAACCAAAAACGTTAGAATCAGGACAAATGATTGTTATGCCAGCCAATGAACCACATACAGTAAAGGCCATAGAAAACTTCAAAATGCTACTGACAATGATTCGATCATGACTCAAGCTAAACTTTAATTTAAAACTGAGAGGTTAGAATGACAATACCAATAAGTGGACAGATGTCACTAATTATAAGCATATTAGTTTTATTCATGGGAATGAGTATTAATAGAAGAATAAATTTCTTGCGTAATTTAAGCATTCCTGACGCTGTTACCGGAGGACTAATTGCTGCAATATTTACAACAATTATATATTATTCATTTAGCATTGAGCTAGACTTTAAAATAAAAGCGACTGCCGATATGCTTATGTTGTATTTTTTTGCGACAATAGGTTTTAATGCGAGTTTTAGTGATATCCGCAAAGGCGGAAAAGCACTTTTTATGCTATTTGCTTTAACGGCAGTATATCTTATTATTCAGGATTCAATATCAGTAGGTATTTCTTTGTGTATGGGAAAAAACACTGCTGAAGGATTGGTCATGGGATCAATTCCTTTAATAGGTGGTTTCGCTACAGTTAAAGGCTGGAGTGAGACATTAGCTGCTAACTATTACATAGCAAATGTAAACGAAATAGGCGTTGCTGTCGCCACTCTGGGGCTGGTTGTAGCCGCTATTGCCGGTGGGCCTATTGCCAAATTTCTTATTAAAAAACATAATCTCAAAGGTTCTGAAGAGAAGATGATACCAATCGGTATTAGAGATGGTTCTACAAACGAATCTATTACATGTTCCAATTTTTTAAGCTCATTTTTGATTATTAACATCTGCGTTTTTTTAGGTGAAGCAGTTTATGGTTTGATCGTAAGATATACAGGCATTAAGACAATACCCAGTTTTCTTATTACCCTCTTAGCTGCAATTCTAATATCCAACATAGGTCCCACATTACTAAAAAGACATGAAGGTAAATTCTATGTCTTTAAGTGGCCTCAAAATACACCTGCCATGAGTTTATTAGCAGATATTTCACTAGGACTTTTCCTTGTCCTTGCCCTTATGGAAATGGAAGCATGGCATATTATTAATCACATAGGAATTATTTCTCTAATTATTTTTGTTCAACTAATATTCGTCATTGCATATATTATTTTTGTTGTTTTTAGGACAATGGGACGAAACTATGATGCTGCAGTAATATGTGCGGGTTTTACAGGTGTCGCACTTGGAGCAACTCCTACAGCTATGATTAACATGAGTACAGTAACAAAGCGTTATGGCGCTTCCACTACTGCATTTATAGTCATCCCTTTAGTATGCGCACTATTTATGGATATTTTTAATTTTCTAACCATATCTGCATTTCTGTATCTATTTAATTAGCAAGAAGTGTTCACTGCATAAAATATATTAAGCAGACATGAAAAGCTGCGAAGGTTTAAGTAAAATAAGGAGAACGAGTTGAGATATTCCACTAATTCAATAAAAGAAGTGTTGCATAGATTTCCTAATGCGAAAATAACAGTAGCACCTACTCCTATTTATAAATTATCCCGACTTTCCTCATACTTGGAGCACAATATATACATTATGAGAGAAGACTTGACTGGTTTTGCTATAGGTGGGAACAAAAATAGAAAACTAGATTATCTTATTGGAGATGCAATAGCTAAAAAGGCAAATACTCTTATAACGACAAAAGCCAGCAGTTTTAGTAGAAACGCGGCAGCAGCAGGAAAAGTATTCGGGTTTGAAGTACATGTGCTATTAGTCGGAAGCGAATCTGAACAAAATAGTGCCAGTCAGGCATTGTTCAAACAGCTTGACACTAAGCTTCACTATATACCAAAAAATGAAAATGAAAAAACACTAATTGCTGAATATGATAAGCTCACTAATGATCTTAAAAAACATGGAAAGATTGTTTATGAGCTACATCCGGGAGGAAGTGACACAATTGGGGCATTAGGGTATATAAATGCATTTGATCAGATCATTCAATATTCACAAAACTCCAATGTCCATTTTGATAAAATCATACATTCAACTGGTTCTACTGCTACCCAGGCAGGATTACTATTGGGTCAAAGTATTAGTGAGTACAATACGACAATAGTCGGGATGGCCGCCTCCCAAAAAGCCAAAATCCAATGTGAACGAATCCGTGAGCTTACACAAGCTACCGCGAATATGCTAAATATTCAATTTGATAAATCCAAGATAGTTGTTGAAGATAGATTTATTGGTCCAGGTTATGCTATCCCATCTAATGAAGGGAAAAAAGCGGCCAAAACATTTGCTGTTATGGAGGGTGTTTTACTGGATAATGTATATTCAGGTAAAGCTGCAGCTGGATTAATATATTACGCTATGAATAAGATGTTTGATAAAAATGAAAATATATTATTCATTCATACCGGAGGAAATTCGGGATTGTTTTATTAACTGAAAAAAAGAACCAAGGTATATAAAAAAAATGAAATCTTCTAATTTCCTTAAGATGGTCGGTGGTATTTTTATTGTAATAGGAACGTGCTTAGGAGCTGGCTTACTTGCTCTGCCAATTGGAACAGCAAAATGTGGATTTACCTATTCCACAGCATTAATGTTTGGATGCTGGGTTATAATGTCTTTAGGTGCATTTTATATATTGGAAGTTACACAATGGCTGCCTAAAGGTTCAAACCTTATTTCTGCAGCAAAAGCAACCCTTGGCAAATGGGGAGAAGCAGTATCATGGCTGCTATATCTTCTTTTATGTTACTCTCTTCTTTGTGCCTATATTGGAGGCGGAAGCGATATTTTGACCTTAATTTTGAGCCTTCTTAATATATCCTTAAGCCAGTTTGTCTCTGCTATTCTCTTTGTCGTTGTACTGGGCACAGTTGTCTTTAAGGGAGTTAGATCCCTTGATATGGTAAATCGCTGTTTGATGATAATTAAGTTTTCAGCTCTTTTTCTTCTTATTGCTCTTATTGCTCCTCATATAAAAACAGATAATTTTATTGTTGGCAACAGTACATACGCGCTTTCAGCATTAACAATTGCAATATCATCTTTTGGGTTTGCTATTGTTGTCCCCACGCTTCTTGATTATTTTGACGGTAATGTTAACAAAGTCAGGTTAATTCTTTTTATCGGCACTTTGATACCATTTATTATCTATACAGCATGGAATTTTGTAATAATGGGATCAATTTCCACATATGGACCTGATGGGCTTATTCATATTCTTGACTCAGGAGAGGCAACAAGCGGTCTTGTAAACAGCCTAAAAAATGTGATAAAAGTAAAATCTATTACAGAAATAAGCCGGTTGTTTGCATCTGTTTGCATGCTGACTTCCTTTCTAGGAGTTTCCTTGAGTTTTACAGATTTTATAGCTGATGGATTCAAAATTAAAAAAACATTTATAGGCAAATGGAAAATAATGCTTATAACTTATATACCTCCTCTGGTTATTGTTTCTGTTTATCCACAGATATTTATAAAAGCCCTTAATTATGCGGGTGTAATAGTCTTACTTCTTCTTGTTACAGTTCCGGCAGCTATGACATGGCGCGGTAGATATGTAAAAAAAATATCTAAAGGCTATAAAGTCGTAGGTGGCAAAATTTTTCTCCTCTTAACCTTCATTGTTTCTGCATTGATAGTTGTATGCAGGATTTTCCAGGAACTTGAGCTACTGATATTTTAGATTAATACGATTACAGTTATTTTTAAAAAAAAGCCTAACATACTTTTTGTTAAATTTCATAATATGAACAAAAACTAGATTTTCAACAATCCATAACAATGCACAAATAGACGCTTTTTGTCTAAAAAAGTCTATTTTCTTTTATACTTTTCAGTTTATTAATATCTGTAACCTGATATTTTAGATCTGATGCAGAACTGCCAAGAGATAATTGCACATCACTAAACTTATTAACTACCCCGGAAGCTGAACAATGAATATCTTTTACACCAGTCTCTCTAATGATTTTTCCTACATTGTCTGCAGATACACCACTTCCTGCCATAATAGTTATTTTTTCTCCAAATTCGCTGTTAATAGCAGCAATTTTATTTATCCCTGACACAGCTTTATCCGCCTGCCCTGAAGTAAGAATTCTGTCAATTCCAATATCCACCAAAGATTTAACCGAGCCTCTATAGTCTTTTACTAAATCTATTGCTCGGTGAAAAGTCACACATAAATTATTTTGTTTGGCCAACTTTACAAATCTTTCAGTAGTTGTTAAATCAATACTAAAATTGCTATTCAAAAAACCAATAACTATCCCATTTACTCCCATATCTGAAAATAAATGAACATCATATTCCATTCCCTTAATTTCTTCATTACTGAAATAGAAGTCACCATCCCTAGTTCTTATCATAGTGTGCAGAGATATGCCTGTATTATCTTTAGCATATTTTACAAGTCCGACAGAAGGAGTTATGCCGCCAACAGCTAGTGAACCACATAACTCCAGCCTATCGACACCTACTTCATTTGCAATAAGAATTGACTCTATATTATCTACACATACTTCCAATTTTATATTATTTCCCAATTCATACCCCCTTCAAATTAAACTTTTTATTTTCATTTTAGGTATAGAATTACATTATTGCAATAGTTTCATTATAAATAAAAACTACCTAATCGCTTAGCAGATTGCTTTTTACCTATATATCAAACATAAACTTGTTTTATTATTTTCTTTTTCAAATATTTCAGATATAATAAAAGCTGAGGAGATTAATTCTAATGAAAAGTTGTGCAGAAACAAATTGTAACAGTTTATTAAAAATAATAAAAGCAGGCAAATTAAACGATTGCCTATTTGAAGGTAACTTCGGTATTGAAAGAGAGAATATAAGAGTCGACGGTAAAGGCGTAATTGCTGCGACAAAACATCCGGAAGCATTCGGAGAGAAACTGTCCAACCCATATATAACTGTTGATTTTGCAGAGAGTCAGATAGAACTGATCACTCCTGTATTTGGGAGTATTCCTGAAGTTCATAACTTTTTAGAAAATCTTCATGATATTGTGTCATTAGAGCTGAAAGATGAATATTTATGGACACAGAGTACGCCACCGGATATAACTGATGAAGATCATATTTCAGTAGCAGATTTTGAGGACGGTGATGCAGGTGAACATGCTGCAGCATATAGAAAACATTTGGTGGATACTTATGGAAAAATAAAGCAGGTTTTATCCGGTATTCACTTTAACTTTTCATTCAGCGACAACTTCCTAAAAAAGATCTATTCTGAAGTAAGCAAGCAAAGTAATATATCCTTTAAAGATTTCAAAAACAATCTATACCTAAGAGTAGCAAAAAATTATACAAGATTTCGCTGGATGATTATTTATCTTCTAGGAGCAAGCCCTTCTATTCACAAAACATACACTGAAGGTAATAAAGATAATTTAAAAAAAATAAATGATGCTTATTACTTGGAAGGTGGAGTTTCATTTAGACAGAGTGATTTAGGATACAAAAATACTGAAGATTTTTTTGTCCCCTTAAATAGCCTTGAGTGTTATCTAAAAACAATAGACGACCTGATAGCAAACGGGAGTATTTTAGAAGCTAGGGAATATTACAGTCCTGTAAGATTGAAACCTAAAGATAATAGCAACTTACTGGAATCACTGAGAAAAGATGGCATTGAATACTTAGAAATACGGACCATTGATCTCAATCCTTACAGTAAAACCGGTATTGATATAAGAGATATTTATTTTTTACATGCTTTCATGATTTTCTGTTTACTAAGAAAATGCAGATCAGATGAAGACTGCCTGCTTACTAAAAATGATAATTCTGATGCAAACTTCAATCAGGAACTGATAGCAACTAAGGGACAGGATAAGAATCTGTCAATGAAAGATAAAAGCTCTATTAAAGATGCTAAAGAATGGGCTATTGAGACATTAAACGAATTAAAGGAAATACTTTGCATACTGGGTTGTAACAATCAAAAATATGCAGAGGCAATTGACTTTGAGCTAGGAAAATTTCTTGATGGCTCTAAAACATATTCAAAAATGCTTGTCGAAGATATTAAAAAAGATTCATTCATAGGGTTTCATTTAAAGAAGGCAAAAGAGTATCTAATTAACAGTAAAAATAGCAAGTTCTTATTTAGAGGTTATGAAGATATGGAGTTATCAACTCAAATATTGATAAAGGCTGCAATTAAGAGAGGCATAGCTTTTAAAATTTTGGATAGAACTGATAATTTTATCAGATTAACAAATTCGAAAAAAAGTGAGATAGTAAAACAGGCAACCAAAACATCAAAGGACACATATATCAGTATTGAAGTAATGGATAACAAAGTCGTAACTAAAAGACTATTGAACGAAAATGGAATAAGTACTCCATTTGGAGTTAACTATACCGACAAAGATAAAGCCCTTGAATCATATCTTGAATACAAAGATAAACTGATTGTCATCAAACCTAAATCTGAAAATTTTGGGATTGGAATCACTATTTTTAAATCCTCTTTTTCTCTATTAGAATTTGGAGCAGCTGTTAACCTGGCATTTCAGAATGGTGGTCCTATAATTATTGAAGACTTTGCTGTCGGAGAAGAATTTAGATTTTTCATTATAGACAATAAACTTCTTGCTATATTGCAACGAGTTCCTGCCAATGTGAAAGGTGATGGTATTCACACTATAAAGGAACTGGTTGAAATAAAGAATAAGGATCCTCTAAGAGGTAAGGGATATAAAACACCTCTCGAAAAAATTGAACTTAGCTCCTCTGAAGAAATGTTTCTTAAACTTTCTGAGAAAAAAATATCTGATATACCCAAAAAAGAAGATGTTGTATTCCTTAGAAAAAATTCAAATATAAGCACTGGCGGCGACAGTGTAGATTATACAGACAATATACCTCAGGCTTATAAAGACATTGCAATTAAAGCCGCGAATATTGTAGGTGCTAAAATTTGTGGAATTGACATGATTATCAGTGATATTTCTAATGATAAACCTACTAACAGAGACTATGCTGTTATTGAAGCTAATTTTAATCCTGCAATACATATTCATGCCTTTCCATACAAAGGAAAACCAAGAGAGATTGCCGAAAAAATTCTAGATTTACTTGGTTTTGTTTAAGCTTAAACTTCATAATTATTAATCAACGTACCCATCCGAATGATTAAGAAAAACTAGTTTTTTCTTAATTCATTTTTATGAGTAATATACTATTGACATTTATCCCAAAATTAACCGCCTTTGCACTGCCAAACTATGCCATGGTAAAATAATCTTCTATATATAAGACAAAAACTTTATCTGTTGGCTTTTAGCCCTTGTTAATCAACTGTTTTGTGGTAAATTATCAACTTAACTACAAGCAATTTAGAACCCTATATTTAATAACTTAATCAATTATATAATATTAGTACAACACATACAGTAAATGTTTTTAAAGGAGACAGTTCTCAAAGATGACAGAACCAACCGATATTACTCTGAATGATATACCTGTAAACATTGAAGATATAATGCATACAGCCTACCTGCAATACTCTTTAAGTGTAAACGTAGGTAGAGCTATCCCCGAAGTCCGCGATGGGCTAAAGCCTGGAAACCGCCGTATCCTGTATGCAATGAAACAGCTAGGGCTGACAAAATCCCACTCATATACAAAAAGTGCTAAAGTTGTAGGGGAAGTTATAGGTAACTTCCACCCGCACGGTGATTCTTCTATTTATGATACTCTTGTCAGAATGGCACAGGATTTCGCCATGAGAGATCCTCTGGTAGACGGCCAGGGTAACTTCGGTAGTATTGACGGAGACCCTGCTGCTGCATATCGTTATACTGAGTGTAGAATGGAACGATTGGCAGAAGAACTTCTCGCAGATATTGACAAAGATACAGTTAACATGGTCCCTACCTTCGACGAATCAACTTTGGAACCGGAAGTTTTGCCTGCACGTTTTCCCAATTTACTCGTTAACGGAGCAACCGGAATCGGTGTAGGAATGGCGACCAATATCCCTCCGCATAATCTTGGAGAAGTTATTGACGCAACAATAGAACTTCTTGATAATCCATCAGCAACAGTATTAGACCTGATGCAGCATATTCAAGGGCCTGACTTTCCAACTGGAGCCATAATTCGCGGTGTAAGTGAAATACACAGACTCTACCACACAGGCAAAGGTGTAGTAAAAATCCGTTCAAAAGCTGAAATAATTGAAAAAGATGGCAAAGAAATAATAATTGTTACTGAAATACCATACGCTGTTAACAAAGAAAACATGGTAAAGAAAATAGCTGACCTGGTACGTGACAAAAAAATAACAGGAATTTCTGCACTCAGAGATGAAACAAGCCGCAGGGTTGGTATAAGAATAGTAATGGAAATCAAACGAAATGCCATGGCAAATGTTGTTCTCAATCAGTTATATGCGCATACTCAGCTTCAGACAGGATTTGCATGTTCCTTACTTGTTGTAGACAAGAACCGTCCAAGATTAATGAACCTTAAACAGATACTCCAGGCATATATTGACCATAGACTTGAAGTTGTTACCCGCAGAATACAGTTCGATCTAAAAAAAGCTGAAGCAAGGGCTCATATTCTGGAAGGTTTGTTAACAGCTGTAAGAAATATTGATGAAGTAGTAAAAATTATTAGAGAATCAAGGGATAAGAAATCTGCTGCAACTGCGCTTCAGGAAAGATTTGAACTGACAATCATACAGTCAGGTGCCATCCTAGAAATGCGCCTGCACCAGCTAACCGGACTTGCTATAGAAGACCTGCAAACCGAGTATGAAGAGCTTATCAAGCACATTGAATATCTAAAATCTCTCCTTGAAAGCCGCCAACTGAGACTGGATATCGTAAAAGAAGAACTAGTAGAAGTAAGAACAAAATACGCAACCCCTAGAAGAACTGAGATAGTACATTCGTCGGACGACTATTCTATTGCGGACCTGATTGAGCGTCACGCCTGCGTAATAAATGTATCAAGTACAGGGTATATCCAGCGTTTACATACTGACAATTTTAAGACACAGCATAGAGGTGGAAAAGGCGTAAAAGGTATGGGTACAAAAGATGATGACTACATTGAGCACCTTTTTGTAGCAGATAGCCATGACATGATATTTTTCTTCTCGGATAAAGGTACAATGTACTGGTTGAATGTCTACGAAATACCCGAAGGTACAAGAACTGGAAGAGGCAAGGCTATAATCAACTTAATAAAAGTTGACCCAGGCGAACAGATAAAAGCAATGCTCACGGTAAAAGCTGACGATGTAGATCGTGATGATCTATACATCACAATGGCTACACAAAACGGATATATCAAGAAAACATGTTTATCCGCTTACAAAAACCTACGTAAGGGTGGTATCAGAGCAATCAAGATCGAAGAAAATGATGATTTGATTGATGTAGCAATTACAGACGGTTCCTACGAAATACTCATGAGCAGTAAGCTTGGTATGGCATGCAGATTTAAAGAATCAGATGTACGACCTATGGGCCGCACAACCCGTGGTGTGACCGGCATTAAGTTTAAACTTGAAGGTGACAGCCTTGTAAGCATGCTCGCGGTAAAATCAGTGCCAGAAAGCGATGAAGAAGATATTTTAGATGATGATACCACAGAAAACATTGCAGATGTAGATATTGACGAAGAAACTAAAAATGATGTCGATGAATCAACAGACGTAGATAGTTCACCACAAGTACTGGTTATAAGTGATGCCGGAATGGGCAAACGCAGTTATGTTCATAAATATAGAAGAACGCGACGCGCGGCCAAAGGTGTTGTAAGTATCAGACTAAAAGAGAATGAAAAAGTTATCTCTGCCATTCAAGTGGAAAAAGGTGATGAAATAATCATTACTACAAAAAATGGACAAACCGTAAGAATACCTACTGATGAAATGCGTACGATCGGAAGAGCATCCAAAGGTGTCCGTATTATGGATCTCAGAGGCAAGAATGATATTATAGCAAGTGTCGCAAAACTTATGGAAATCAAGTTTGATGAAAAAGATGATGCCGACGAAGATCAAACCGAAGGCGGAGAAGAAACATCTACATCGGCAGTTGAAGAGTCATCTATTGAACCAGTAGAAACGGTTGAGAGTACAAATTCAGCAGAAGTTATTGATAATGAGCCGAAAGAAGAGGCTCAGCCAGACGAAAAATAATTGAATTAATAACAAGTATCCAAACACAGGCAAACTTTCATTTATTGGAAGTTTGCTTTTTTCATTTACTCTATTTAGTGTAGGCTCAGAAAGCTAGTTGACTGGAACTATATGGTAACCTTCAGGGTAACCCCATTTGGTGTCCTTATATATCTTGACTTTTGTTCCGGGCATCACTTCAGTACTTATATTTTGATGGATAACTAGCGGTGATTGTCCATCTTTGTCCTGTGTTACTTTAAAATAATAAATACCTAATCCCTGTTCATGGACTCCATAAACATAACCTCCCCCGGCACCTATGCTGCCGCCGACTATACTACCAACTATTACACCACCAGTAAAACCGGTCACTGCACCGACTACCGTTATAGCTGGAGCAAGTATAATGGTAGGAGCACCTAGAACAGCACCTGCTATGCCACCGGAAATAGCACCAGCACCACCTCCTATAAGCGCACCTGTACCAGCTCCAGCCACCCCTCCGGCCAATGTTGATTTATTTGGTTTATAGTCTATACCGCCAAGTTTTTTCTCATTTGCAACTTCGCCATAGCCTTGAAGTTTAGATGTAGTACAACCAGGGGCAAGAATTAAGATTAGAACAATACTGTAAATTGACAAATTAGTCTTCACTTCCATCTATAGTTCTCCCTTATTTTAAAATTTAAAAAATGTAAATTCGTTTTGCCAGTTAGGATTTGTAACAGCTCCTTTTTTTGCTGAATCTAAGGCAGTTATAATCTGTTCAGTCCAATGATCTATTATTTCTCTTACGTTTCCATATGCAGTAAATTCCTCGGAATTAAAAATAAGAGCTAGTTCACCTTTTTCTCTATCTGCAAAAACAGCTATAATTTTACTTGAAATTGGGCTTGTTAAAATTGTTTCCATGGCTACCGCTCCTCCACTGCTTTCTGAAGAACCTTTGATACCTGCCTTGAGGGGATCAAAAATTAGCCCCATAGGAGTAATGCCGAGAATATTAGTAAAACCACCCAGGATAGGTTTGTTTGGAACTACCTGAACAATTGCAAAATTAAGTTTTAATGTACTAGAATCAAGGTTATCAGTAAGTTTGAATTGAGTACTACCATTAAACGCTTTGACAAATGCAGTACGTGTATATTCAGCTACATAATTTAAATCTTTTTTTTGTGAAGATACTAAATTTCGAATATTTATACTATCCCACCAGCCTTGGTTAATTTGAATGGGATTAACAACTACATTTATCATAATTTTATCATATAATACTAAGTAAGGACAGTTTATCCAGCCTTGGTGCATGCCATAGTCAATGCTCGAATGCAAAGCTTTTTTTTCATATTCTTGGGGTATGTATATATCATGAGTAGGAAGTGAATTGCCACATCCACTTAGGAGAAAGATCAGACTTAGCAATAAAAAACTTAGCTTATGATTTGTTTTCAATATTGCCTCATTTCAAGTTTTAATGATTTATTATTAAAATAATTATCTGCTCTAAATCATATTATAACCTGAAATGCTTATACCTGCAATATAAATTGCCTACGTGTGCACAGGAAAAAGAACAGCAACTTCTCTAATATAATATACATTGTTAATAATATATAATAATAACTCTTGAGCCTCTTGCAAAACTCTATGCTTTTAATGTTGGAGTTCACGCTTTAGCGTGCAAACATTATTCTTTTCAGCCTAAAGGCTGGACTCCAACAAAAAAATAAATTTAATTTAGGAGTTTTGCAAGAACCTCTCTTAATTATTATTTATTATGAATAGGATAAACATGTTGACAGCATAAGCAAAATAATCTACAATTTATGTAAAAGCATATAAATACTAAGAAACAGATATTATTATTATTTAAAATAAAAAAATGCTTTTAAATAAAAGATAAAATTAGTCAATAGACTTGTAAGTGAAGTGTAATTAGAGAGTAAAAATGGTCGGGGCGAAGAGATTCGAACTCCCGACCCTCTGGTCCCA
>CAZVCD010000057.1:0-13742 GCA_964625675.1 uncultured Victivallales bacterium
ATGATTATGTTGATTATGAAGAAGTTAAAAAGCAAATTCCTGTACACTTAAATTATACTAAAATCAATTATTCCGAATTACTTGATCTTTGTCGCTGTGTTTTGACGGAAACAAGTTGCTGAAAAGAACAAACACAATCAGGCTGACCGCCAGGCCCGGATAAATTGAATTCAGCCCAAAGACAGGGATAATATTGTGCTCAGCTAAAACTACTACTATACTTCCAAATATTATAGACAGCATTGTACCTGTCCAGCTTCCCTTTTTCCAGTAATGCCCTAGAATGTATGGAAAGAAAAAGCCTCCTGCCCTAAGAGAGAAAGAGAACATTAGTACCGCTATAATGCTTTGCGTATTCGATAAAGCAACAAACATGCTCAAAACTCCAATCACAATCATTGTATATTGTGTCATTCTCAAAAGCTGTTTATCTGTTGCGTGTTTATTAATGTACACGTTATAAATATCATTGGAGAAAATTGATCCCGCACCAAGCATGTCTGAGTCCGCGCTTGACATTGTTGCAGAAATCAACCCGGCAAAAAGAATCCCCACAAGGAAAGACGGCATCGTCTGAATTGCCAGTGTAGGTAGGGCGTATCTTGCACCGTTCTCCATAATAGCAGTACCATCAAGCATTCCGTTTTGGACCATCGCATATGTTATTATTCCAAGTATTGCCGGGATAAAAGCAAAGACAACAAACACTGCTGCTGCCAGTAACGACCCTTGAACTGCTGCTTTTTCGTCCTTGGCTGCAAAATATTTCTGCACAGCCTCCTGCCCTACAGCAAATGATGCGGTATACATAACAATTAATGATATAATCGTTCCCCACCCAATTCCCTCTGTTAAGCTAAACTTTGCCGCTGGAA
Organism: uncultured Victivallales bacterium; assembly: GCA_964625675.1. Lineage (GTDB taxonomy): Bacteria > Verrucomicrobiota > Lentisphaeria > Victivallales > GWF2-38-69. The sequence goes on from CAZVCD010000057.1 coordinate 876, forward strand.
CTAATGCCGTAATATTACTCCATCCTCCTGCACTATTAATTGCAAAAGGTATAACAAGAAACATACCGATAACAATTAGGAACATCTGAACAAAATCTGTCAATGTAACACTCCACAAACCACCTAAAACAGAATATGTTGTTACAACAACTGTTACGATGACAACAGAAATTGAATATGAAAACCCGGTCATAACTGAAAGAACAACTGCTGATGCGATAAACTGTATTGCCGTTAAACCTATCAGCGGAAGAATCATAATTATCGCGCTGACTGCTCCAGGAGCCTCTCCATATCTTTTTCGAAAAAACTCAGGAATTGTTTTAACCATTGAATTACGAAATTTCGGAGCAAAAAAAGCAAGAATTACAAAGGTAATAGCCATTGCGATAACATACCATACCGCGCCTAATCCCCAATCACCATAAGCCTTTTCAACCACCCCCATGGAACTGCCGCCCCCTATCTCTGTTGCCGCCAAAGTGCCGGCCATTAAGACAGGCCCCAGACGCCGCCCCGCAACAAGAAAGTCTTCATTTGAACTGATCTTTTTTGAGGCTATCCAGCCAATTAAAAGCATAATTCCCAAATATACCAGTACGACAATCACAACAATACTATTCATTTTTCACCCAACCGCAATGATTAACTTTTAATCCCTGTTCGTTCCATCTTTCTTCAAAATCCGTCTTTATATCCAGTATATCTGCTATTTGTTCATCTTCTCTTTTAAATAAATTTGATTCAACAATAGTTTTAACGGCCAGTTTATAATAGTTATCGTCGTCTGTAGAAAAATGAAAGACACCATTCTCTTTTAATTTATTATGCAGTCTTTTGAGAAACTCAGAACTAACCAACCTGTTCCCTTTGTGCTTTTCTTTAGGCCATGGATCCGGACAAAGAAGATGCAGCCTGTCTATTGATCTGTCAGGTAAAGCTGCTCCAACAAGATACCAGGCTTCAACACGCAATAACTGAATGTTCTCAATACCACAACGCAAATTTCTTTTGCATAACTTTCTTAATCTACCTAGCATTACATCCGCAGCATATATCAAACGACTCGGATATTTTTCCGCTAAAGCTGTAGTAAAAGCTCCTTTTCCGCAGCCGAGGTCCAACTCAACAATACAATTCTCAGGTATATTTATATTTGCGTAAACATCTGTTAGTATATGTATCTTTTCATCTAAAGTGCTTTTACATTTTTTAGGCAACTGTTGTCCGATTATTTTACAGCAATCCGATTTTTCATGTAAATTTTGTGATGAATTATTTATATTATTAATTTTTAGACTCATAATTTAAAAGTTTCAAGATAAATCTTGTTTTTGTCTTTTTGCTTCTACCTGAAATCATGATTATGTTGATTATGAAGAAGTTAAAAAGCAAATTCCTGTACACTATATTTATACCCAAAGCGAAATGGTTTTTGAAAAATAATAAAAAAATAGAAGATAAAAATCTCAACAATTAACCAAAAACAAAAAATTTAAAAAGCCAAAGGCATGTACCTCAGGTATATATTTTGATTTATTGATAGATATCAATATTATTTTAATCAATTAAAGAAACAAATTAAACAGGTTTAACTTGTCTTTCCGTTAGTTTTTAGATTGACATCAAAAACACTATATAATATACTTAACTATAAACAGACCTATTTTTATTGCGAGCCCATGACGGCTATTTTTAATACAAAAATGACGTTTGAAATCGAAAGGAAGATTTATGACAAGTTCCAGGAACCGGACAACATTTTATTTGAGACTATATCAAACCAGTACCAAAACTATTTTAATATGCCTTGCTATAACTTTTTCTGTTTCCCTTTCGTTTTCTCAACTTCATGGGCAATCAGACTATATTTACGATGAAACACGTCTCCCTTATAATAATCCATATTATGAGCAGGAAGATACCCTTGCAGGCAGCGGGGATACTAAAGCATTGAAAGATGTTGCTGACGGCCCCATCAGAAAACTTGGCCGTGGGGTTGCAAATGTCCTTTTTGGCGCTTTCGAAGTGTTGATTCAGCCTTATAAGGTTAATCAGAAAGAAGGCGGAATTGCCGCAGTTTCTTATGGCCTTTTTAAAGGAGTCTTTTATTTTATTGCCAGAGTGGGTGTGGGTGTTGTAGATATTGTTACTTTCCCGATACCTCTACCTGGTGCATCTACTTCAAAGTATTATTGGAGTTCTTGGGGATATGGACCACTTATGGAGCCGGAATGGATTTTCACTATTGAAGATAATCCATACAACTTTGTTTATCCCAATTACCCTGTGAATTAAGAGGAGAGAGAACAAATGAACAGTAATTTACCTTTTGCTAAACATAATGAAACAATTCTTGTTGTTGATGATGAAGACGCTATATGGGATTTTGTTATAGAAGCATTACAAAATCTAGGCTATTCTGTTATTCTGGCCGGTAACGGCGAAGAAGCAATTGAAGTGTATAAAAGCAATCCAGGTGAAATTAGCCTGGTTTTTCTTGATATGATCATGCCGAAACTTGGTGGACATGGAACTTTTTATCAATTAAAAGCAATCAATCCTAACGTTAAAATTCTTTTGTCCAGCGGCTATGTTTCTCAGGAAGAAATCGAAGACCTTCTTGAACATGGTGCCAACGGTTTTTTAAATAAACCGCACAAGGTGCGTGAACTGGCAGTCGAAATACGCAAAATTTTAGACGAAGCTTAATTTCAGTATTTGGCTATTTGCTTTTAATATATTAATAAGTTATCAAAATCATAATTGATTTTATCTAGTTAAACTTGTTTTTGTCTTTTTGTTTGTCGCGTTGCTTAATCTTATTGGTTATGAGTAAGTTAAGCAAGTTCCTGTTCACTTAAAGTAACAGGCAAAGTAGATGAAAGATTCTACCACTACAGCTAGGCTGACAACAACACCTACAAAACATCTAAAATCATAAATATAAGAGGTCGTATTATGCCATTATGGGATGGTCGTTTCAACATTAAGCCTAATAAAGCACTTACTGAATTTTCGGAGTCAGTTTCCTTTGATCAACGTTTATATAAATATGATATCCAGGGCAGCATTGCGCACGCAACAATGCTTGCAAAATCAGGAATTATACCGGAAGAATCGGTAAAACAAATTATTTCTGGACTAAAGCAAATTGAAAAGGATATTGATAGTGGCAATTTTGAATTTAATTCAAAGCTTGAAGATATTCATATGCATATTGAAAATGCACTTATTGAAAAAGTTGGAACTGAAGGCGCAAGACTTCACTCTGCAAGAAGTAGAAATGATCAAATTGCATTGGATATACGCTTATATCTTAGAGATGAAATCAATAACATAACCAACGAACTTAAAAATTTTCAAAGAGCTTTACTTGAACAGGCAAATTCAAATACTTCAACAATCCTACCGGGCTACACGCACCTTCAACGAGCTCAGCCTGTTCTTTTTGCACATCATCTATTGGCATTTGTCGAGATGTTTGATAGAGATATTGGAAGATTGGATGATTGCAGAAAAAGATTAAACGTTATGCCGCTTGGATCGGGCGCCCTAGCTGGAACAACGCTTTCAATACAACGCGAAATCACCGCTAAATTGCTTAATTTCCCGGAAATATCACGAAATAGCATGGATGCTGTCGCCGACAGAGATTTTGCCTGTGAATTACTTGGGGCTCTATCTATTTTTGCAATGCATGTTTCACGCCTTTCAGAAGATATTATTCTATGGAGTTCCACAGAGTTTGACTTCATTGAGTTGTCAGATGCTTTCTGTACAGGCTCAAGCATAATGCCACAAAAAAAGAATCCTGATATTGCAGAACTTTGCAGAGGCAAAACGGCACGAATTTTTGGTGATTTGATTTCGCTTCTTACTCTATTAAAGGGGCTTCCGATGACATATAACAGAGATTTACAAGAAGATAAAGAGCCTTTATTTGATGCGATTGATACGGTTAAAAAAATTCTTTCAGTGTATCCCCCCATGATCGTAACAATGAATGTCAAAAAATCGAATATGAGAGACGCCGCCAATGATCCAATGTTAATGGCAACTGATTTAGCTGAAAAGCTTGTTGAAATTGGAGTTCCTTTTAGAACAGCTCATCACAGAGTAGGGTCTTTGGTAAAATGGTGCAATGAAAATAATCGCCTGCTAAACGGTATTACCCTTGAAGAAATGAAGAATTCCATACCGGAAGCTACACAGGATTTTCTACTGCTGTTTTCAGCTGAAAATAGTATTGCTAAGCGTAATATGCTGGGAGCAACAGCTCCTGAACAGGTAAAAAAGCAGATTGCTTTTTGGAAAAATAGACTTTAGTACGGGGTAAGCTAGGATACGTGTGTAAATAAATGACCTGTTTTGAGTAAATATGTGTTGTAGAGTACCAATATGTAGTAGTTAAAAATCGGTGGAGGTGTCTGGCGAAATCTTAACTACTACAGCTAAAGTATATATCTGTGATTTTAGTGCTTCCTCTTCTGCTTTAAGGATGCAATAAATTTTAAAGTAATTTTTTGTTTTATAGTCACCCATAATTTTGCCATGCCTTGTGGTTCATAAATCATAAAAATAATTATTAATACACCAAATACGATTTGCTCTATGGATGAAATGATTGTTGCATCTATTTGTCCGTGAAACACGTTATAGCCAACAGTGTTTAATAAAACGGGAAAGAGTAAAATAAAACCTGCTCCTATAAATGCTCCGTTTATTGTCCCTAGTCCACCTAGAATAACCATGAAAAGTATTTTAAACGACAAACTAATATCAAAAGCAGCCGGTTCTAAAGATTTTAGATAGGTAAATGCAAAAAGAGCTCCTGCTACCCCGCAATAAAATGCACTGATAGCAAAGGCTTGAAGTTTAGTTTTTAAAAGAGATACCCCCATAGACTCTGCTGCAATATCCATATCACGAACAGCCATCCAATTTCTACCTGTACTACCTCTTGTCATATTCATTGCAATAAGAGTTAAGAATGTGACAACGACAACAACGACTAAATACATTGCTACCGGTGAGGTGAAAGGTTTACCCATAATGACGATAGACTGTGCAGTAATAATTCCTGATGAGTCATAATTTTTAAACCAATCAAATTTATCAATTACCCATACAATAAAAAATTGCGAAGCAAGAGTTGCAACCATTAAATATATTCCTCTTACTCTTAGGCTTGGTAGGCCAAATAAAAACCCAAGCATTGCAGCTATAAGCCCAGAGAGAGTAAGAGCAACACCAAAAGGTATCCCGGGAACTCTTAATACTAAATTAAAACATGCAAATGCTCCTGCTGCCATAAAACCTGCAGCTCCCAAAGATAACTGTCCTGTGTAACCCATAACAATTTGCTGGCCTATAGCTGCTAGCGACAAACACAACCAAGGTATTAAAATAGCAACATACCAGTAGTCACTTTTGACTACATTTGGTACCACAAAAAAAGCCAATACCATTAAAATAGTAAAAATTCTAATATCATTTTTTCTATATGTCATAAAAATAGGTTTCAAAATTAAACCCTCCTGATGATTTTCTCTCCAAATAAGCCCTCTGGTCTATATAATAAGAATAATACTGCCATCACATACGGGGCCCATCCTTCAATTCCCCCACCGAAAAATGGGCCTATATAAACCTCCAATATTTTTTCAGTTGCTCCAACCATTAACCCTCCAATAATTGCACCAGGTATTGATGAAAACCCTCCGATAATTAAAACAGGCAAGGCTTTTAATGCTAAACCAACAAGAGCAAATTGAACTCCTGCTCTTGCTCCCCACATGCAACCTGCAACTAAAGCAACGACACCTGCTGCAGACCAAACTAAAATCATAATATGTTCTAAAGGAATACCGATAGAACTTGCTGCTCCTGCATCATCAGCAATCGCTCTCAAACCCAATCCAATCTTCGTATATTTAAACAAAAATGTTAGAACAATAATCATTACAGCGGCAACTATTCCACCTGCAAGATCAAGAGGACTTATAAATAATTTTAAATTATCTGCAATCCATTCAATTGGAAAATCTCCGATTCCTAAATCTAATCTTCTCACTTCGACCCCCCACGTAGCTTGAGCCAGCCCCTCAAGAATATAACCAAGGCCGATTGTGGCCATTAATACAGTATCTTCACTTTGGTTTACTAAAGGCCGCAACACCAGTTTTTCAGTTAAAAGTCCAACCAACACCATTAAAAATATAGTAACAACAAATGCTACTACAAAAGGCAGTCCCAGCTCCATAAAACCAACAAATGAAAGCACTGCAAAAAATACCATAGCTCCTTGAGCAAAATTAAATGTTGATGAAGCCTTGTAGACAAGAACAAATCCTAAAGCGATCAAAGAATACATTGTTCCTGCCAGCAATCCATCAGTTAAAACTTCAAAGAAAAAGAGTACTTCGTTAAGCATGTGGAACTCCTAAATATGCATCTATTACTCTTTGGCTAGAGCTAACTTCATTTGGAGGTCCATCGCCAATAATTTGTCCATAGTCAAGAACTACAACTCTATCAGAGATATCCATTACAACACCCATATCATGCTCAATTAAAACTATTGTTGTTCCAACCTCATCATTAATTTTTAAAATAAACCTACACATATCCCTTTTTTCTTCAACATTCATTCCTGCCATAGGCTCATCTAATAATAACACTTTAGCTTCTGTTGCAAGCGCACGTCCTAACTCAACCTTCTTTTGAAGGCCATATGGAAGCTTCCCAACTGGTGTATTTTTAACATTTTCAATTTCTAAAAATTTAACTATCTCCTCACATTTTTCTCTATTTAACTTTTCTTCTCTCCTCGCTCTGGGAAGCTGAAGTGCTACTTCAATAAAATTACTTTTTGTATGAAGTTTTCTACCTACCAATATATTGTCTAATGCTGAAAGTCTCTTAAAAAGAGCTAGGTTTTGAAAAGTTCGAGAAACTCCTTTTTGAGCAATAAAATTTGGACTATTTTTTTTAAGAACCTCTCCTTTGAATATTATGCTTCCTTCTTGTTGTCTATAAATTCCATTTATACAGTTTAACATTGAAGTCTTGCCAGCACCGTTTGGGCCAATGATTGCCCTAATTTCATGCTCCAAAACATTAAAAGAAGCATTTGTAATAGCATTTACACCACCAAAACTCAAAGAAATATTTTTTACTTCTAAAATTGAACGACCTATTGGAAATCTTTTGCCTTCTGTCATAACTTCCTACTTAGTTGAGTATTCATTATCTTTAGAAACATCTCTGAAATTTTTTCTTCCTTCTTTTGAAATGCCTAGATACAAATCTTTTACTTTATCGCTATTTAATAAACTTTTTGCTGTTCCTTCTAGCATCACATATCCTGTTTCAAGAATATATACATAATCGGCATTTCTAAGGGCAATGTTTGCATTTTGTTCAGCCAATAAAATACTTACACCTTCTTTTTTATTTAATTCTTTAACTATATAAAATATTTCAGTCACTAACTGGGGTGCTAATCCCATTGATGGTTCATCTAGCAACAACATTTTTGGTTTTGCCATCATCGCTCTTGCAACTGCAATCATTTGCTGTTCGCCCCCGGAGGTAAAACCTGCTTTACTTTTTCTTCTTTCTTTAAGTCTATTAAAGTAGGTATAGATTTTTTCAAGCTCCTGCTTTATATCTCTTCTTGATAATTTTCTTGAGTAAGCTCCAGCAATAATATTCTCTTCGACAGTTAGATGTCCAAAACATCTTCTTCCTTCAAGAACCTGTACTATTCCCAGGCCAACCATTTTTGTAGGGGTTTGTTTTTTAATTACGATCCCATTGTAGCTAATTGAACCTTTTGTAACTTTACCTCTTTCTGAGGTTAGCATAGTTGATATAGCTTTCAAGGTTGTGCTTTTTCCAGCACCATTTGCACCTAGTAAAGCTACAACTTTTCCCTTTGGGACATTAAGCGAGACGTCATGTAGCGCTAAGATGGCATTTTCATACATTACTTCAATATTTTTAATCTCTAGTATATTTTCAGAATTAGTATTCATTAAAACTCCGTCTAGCGTATTATTCCTTAATTGATTTAAAAAAGAGGAAGACTAAGCTATATTTAACCATAAATTTTTTTACACTCTTCCCAAGTCAATACCGCCGGCAGAACCGGAGACATGAAAGTGTGAATCACTCGAAAGGATTATGCTCTTAAATTAATACTTTGTTGTTATTGATTAAGTAAATCGACCTGATCAAGCTTTTTGCCCTGATAATTTGAATATCCAATAATGAACACAAGTACTATCAAATGACGGGAAGGGATTTTCAATAACGATTGAAAAACATATTACAGCTTCTCTAACTTGGACATTGATTATTCCTTGTTAGATATTGGATATTCATGTCTTTTTATTAATTTTTGATAGTATATGAACCCGAAATTCACTGAGTGGAGAAAATCCTACTATTTACTCAAAAGTCAAACTATCAGGAATCCTTCAGTAGAACTGGAGCTTTATCATTTGTTATTAATTTCTTGATTTTAGGGGTACACTTTTTAAGTTTTATCTTGTTTTCTTTAGCAAATTTTGCTGCAGAAGTTTCAACAAGCTTTCTTATAAATTTAGAGTCTAGTGGAGCTGTAAAATCCTTAACTTTATTAAATTTTTTACCATCCCACTGCAATAATGCAAATTTATCAGAGCCTTCATGATTTTCACATGAGAAAGAAAAAGGAGGAATCATTCCTTTGATGCCAATTTCAACAAGACGTGCATTGGTCATGTTTATACTTTCGTAACCATCTCTAAATTCTGCACCAGTTACTGCCTTGCCTATTTTGTTATACTTCTTTTGAGCATTTTTTAAAGCTTCAACCCACATAACAGCAGATACTAATCCTCTATTCCAGTAAACTCTGCCAATACGACTTGGGGCCCTTAAATTGCCTTTTCCTGCATCATAAACTTTCTTTTTAATTTTTTGAACTAAAGGATATTGAGTTCCTGGTATTACATTCGCAATTACATAAGTTCCTTTAGCTGCATTTCCAGCAGGCACCATATCTTCTTCAGCGCCACCAAAAGTAACATACATCATACGATTACGAGGAAATTTAATACGAGCAGCATTTGTCATTGCTGTTGAATTCATACCAGAACCTGCACCCCAGAAAGTAATCCAGTCAGGTTTTATTCGTCTGATTTGCAGCCATTGAGATTTTTGTTCTAACCCTGGAGGAGCTATTGAAATTTCTACCAATTTAACACCCCAAGCCTCACATATTTTTCTCATAACTGATAGTGGTTCACGTCCGTAAGCTGAGTCAATATGAAGGTGCACAATTTTTTTACCCCTCATTTTGCTAACACCACCTTCTATTTCAGCCATAAATCTTAATGTGACAGCAATTTGAGACCAATAATGACCAGCTGCGTTAAATACCCACGGCCATACTCTTCCATCTGCAGCATCTGTTCTTCCATATCCATATTGAGCTAAAACAACATTGTCTTTAGCCATACGATTAATTACTGCATATGCCCCTGGTGTACCAAGTGTATCAAATACTACAATTTTTTGGCCATTTTTTTTAAGAAGTCGCTGATAACACTCAACTGTTTTTACAGCATTGTATTCAGTCTCACCTTCTTGCCATGTAAGCATAATTCCATTTACACCACCGGTCAAATTAACATATGTCATGTAGTCAATTTGTGCTCCACAATAACCCGTACCCATTGCTGAATATGGACCTACCCGACAACTTGCTACAGGAAAATACTGCGACTCATCAGCAAATAATTTTTGAGGTAAAACTGTTGCCAAACATAAAATAGGCACTGCAGTAAATATAGAAAGCAAGTTTTGCATATATCGTTTATTCACAGGTTATCTCCTTTTTAAATATTATAGGCTATATTTGCAGAATCAGTATATTTATACTTTATTATAAATGAATAATAAGTGCGTGTCAAGTTGTTAAATACGCTGCTTTCTTTTTTAGCATAATCTAAATCAATAGTATAAGTGTATTGATACCTGAATTACCTTAATTTCTGTACTTTTCTCAGCTCCTAAGCATACACCTTATTAGGTACTTCATAGTTTAAGTTCTGATGAGATCTTGGACTATTATATTTCATAAAAGACTTATTACCCCCCTTTTCTCAATTCTGCAATAGACTGATAATCATTTAGATAAATATTTCCATATTTTGAACTTCGCCATACTCTTTCAATATGTGCATTGTCTAGAGCTCTACCCTTGCCATCCATGCCTACTTTCTCCCCCCATGATCTAACAGAGTTGAAGTAAACTTATCAGATGTAAACTGACTACCCTGATTCCCTGTTTAATATTTCTGGGTTCCCCATTCTTTCTCAATGCTTCTTCTAAGGCATCAACACAAAAATTTGTATCCATCGTATTTGATACTCTCCAAGATGGTATTTTTCTATTGTCTAAAAGTCAACTTTCATGAAAAAGACAAAAAAAAAGCAGAGCCTGCAATGCAAGCTCTGCTTTTTTAAATAAATTTATTCCATTGAGATAGCTTCAAGTGGACATTCGTCTACACAAGCACCACAATCAATACATTCACTGGAAACTGTTGCTTTGTCACTAACCATTGAAATTGCTTCAACTGGACATGCGCTTACACAGCTTTCACAACCTGTACATTTTTCAGCATCAACTTTAGCTGCCATTTTAACTTCTCCTCGTTATAATTAAGTTTAATTATTTTTCTTTCAATTCACTTTAGTTTTTACTTTTATAAAAGCATTCTACTAATTAAGGAACTGAAGCGTACAAGATAACATTATATCTAGAAAATTCAAGAAACGCAAGCCTTTTTTTCTTATGAGCTGGCGTTTTTTACATATTAATGTTGCCCTGTTAGCAACTTGTTAATAACTTGTAAATTAAAAAGGAAGTTTTGCTAAGAAAACCCTAAAAGAGTGTTCCCAGGGCTCCACGTCATTATTTAATTTATCGATCTCTGCATTAATTTTTTTCAGATCACCTTTGTCCAACCAAATACCAGAACATTTTCTGCAATAATTCATTATAATATCAGAATAGGACCCGAAATTAACATCTATCATTTTTTCTGTTTCACAAATAGGACAGAGTAATTCAGAAACTCTATTTTTATCAATATTTGCCAGCGAAGAATATTCAATATCTCCGGCTGTGGGGTGAGTTATTTTCTTTAATTCACCCTCATGAAGAAATATGCCGGAACAGGCTGAACATAGATGTACATTAACGTCTTCAATTTCTTTAACAGATAACTCAACATTACAATTTGGACATTTCATGATTACACTCCCCTTTTAAACTAAAAATTATAGCAAAAATTTTTTGTTCTTCAATCTTTATTTGAATTATAGCCTATTTCAAATTCTGTTTCAAATCAAATATTATGTTTAAATTAAAAGCCTGTCATTAAAGTATGAAATTAACTGGTCTGCACTAATTCTTTCCTGTGACATACAATCTCTGCTTCTAATAGTTACAGCATTATCCTCCAGCGAATCAAAATCAACTGTAACACAGTAAGGCGTACCAATTTCATCCTGTCTTCTATAGCGCTTGCCTATGCTACCGGTTACATCAAATTCAGAGCGAAAACGCCCGCGGATATCTTTATAAACATTTTCTGCTTTTTCTGAAAGCTTTTTAGATAATGGCAAAACCGCAACCTGTACCGGCGCTACAATTGAAGGAATTCTCAAGACTGTTCTAACATCATCTTTTTTGCCTTCTTTTTTTGTTTCGGCAGTATCAACATCATAGGAATGGCATAATATTGCAAGAACAGTCCTATCAACTCCTACAGATGTCTCAATAACAGTAGGGATAATTTTACGATTATTATCCTGGTCAAAATATTCCATGGATTCACCGGAATATTCCTGGTGTCTTGACATATCCCATGTGCCTCTATGGTGTACTCCTTCGAGCTCTCCCCATCCAAACGGAAACTTAAATTCGACATCAAGAGCAGCTTTGGCATAGTGAGCTAATGTGTCATGATCATGAATTCGTATTTCATCATCTTTGAATTCAAGTTTGTTGTGATAATAATTGATTCTCTGCTCTTTCCAGTAGTTATACCATTCCATAGCTTCATCATCAAAACAGAAAAATTCCATTTCCATTTGCGAAAATTCACGGGATCTAAAAATAAAATTACGCGGATTGATTTCGTTGCGGAAAGCTTTTCCTATTTGAGCGATACCAAACGGCAGTTTTTGTCTGGAAGCTATGCGGACACTATGAAAATCTGTAAAAATCGGCTGGCAAGTTTCAGCCCTAAGATAAGCAATATGGTCTTCATCGGAAACAGGACCTACATAAGTTTTCATCATCAGATTAAACTCTCTTGGTTCTGTTAATTTTGTTGAAGCACAGTTAGGGCAGACGGAGGGATCTTCCATTTGATCAACGCGATGGCGTGTTTTACATTCTTTACAGTCAACCATCACGTCACCAAATTTATCCAGATGCCCTGAAGCTTCCCATACTTTGGGGTTGCAAATAATAGTAGAATCAAGCCCTACAACATTACCTCTAATTTCCACCATTTCATTCCACCATAGCTTTTCAACAGCTCTTTTCAGAGCAGCTCCGTATGGGCCATAATCCCAAAACCCATTAATACCACCGTATATTTCAGAGCTTTGAAAAATAAAGCCTCTTCGTTTACAAAGGGAAACAAGTGTTTCCATCTCCAGTTTGTCATTCATAATTTCATCCTTTTATCTAGAGATAAATCAGGCCAACCCTTTTTTTATCTTTTTATATGTTAATAACAGAGGTTCTTGCAAAACTATATTAAAAAGTTTATTAATTTTACTTTAAAAAGAAAG
>CAZVCD010000058.1:0-3262 GCA_964625675.1 uncultured Victivallales bacterium
ATTTTTATTTTCGTTTAATAGTTTTTTCTACTTCTTTTACTATATCTTCAGCAGTCAAGCCATATTCTTTGATCAAATAGTTCAAGGAACCGACCTGTCCAAACCGATCCATAACACCAACTTTACCCATCGGCACAAGATAGTCACTTTCAACAATAACTTCTGATACAGCAGATGCTAAACCGTTAATTACATTGTGATTTTCAGCAGTAACAATAGCACCTGTATCTTTAGAAGCTTCGATAATAGCTTTTTTGTCAATTGGTTTCAATGTAAACATATCCAAAACCCTTACTGATATTCCTTTTTCGGCCAAAATTTCTGCAGCTTTAATTGCATTAGGTACCATTATAACGCCATTAGCTATGATAGTAGCATCTTTTCCTTCTCTAATTTTTACTGCTTTGCCTATCTCAAAAGTTGAACCTTCTTTGTATATTTGTGTAGCGCTTTTTCTAAGAACTCTAACATAAAAAACGCCATATAAATCAGCCATTTGAATCATTAAGTCTTTCAGCATTGTAGAATCAGATGGATCAAGAACTGTCATTTCAGGAACAACTCTCATCAATGCAAGATCTTCAAAAGGCATATGAGTACCACCATTGTACATTGCTGTAACACCGGGGTCTGAACCTATAATTCTTACGTTGGATTTAGTGTAACTACAAGAAAGAAAAACCTGGTCAAATGATCTTCTTGTTGCAAATGGGCCGAATGTATGCACATAAGGTATTTTTCCTACAGCAGAAAGACCTGCTGCTACACCCATCATATTTGCTTCCTGGATACCGCAGTTAAACATTCTTTCAGGATATTTCTTTATAAATGGTCCCATCCCAATACAGCTGGTAAGGTCAGCATCCAGAGCTACAATATTTTCGTTTCTGTCTGCAAGCTCTATCATAGTTTCTGTGTAAACTTTACGCATTTCTTTAGCTTCAGGAACTTGAGCTTCTGCTATTTTTATATTATTAGTCATATTAGATACCTATCTATTGATTTTTTAGTTTTTCTTCAAGTATTCTGATCATTTTTTCTGCTTCTTTATGCTCAGTCTCTCCAAACTTAATGCTGTGATTTGCGAAAGTATTTTCAACAAAAGGTATACCCTGTCCTTTTATAGTATCTAGTACTATTACAGATGGTTTTCCTTTCACTGTTTTTGCTTTAGTAATAGCATTGTCTATAGCTTCTACGTCGTCACCCTTAACAGAATAGGTATCCCATCCGAAAGCTGCAAATTTATCAACAAATACGAAAGGTTTATTTATATTCTCTACATAATCATCAAGTTGTTTTTTATTATTGTCAACAAAGCATATTAGATTGTCTACCTTGTGATGAGCTGCAAACATTATGGCTTCCCAGCATTGTCCTTCGTTTAGCTCACCGTCACCTACAACCAAATACGTATAGTTGTCTCTCTTATCCAATTTATTACCAAGAGCGATACCGATAGAAGTAGATGTTCCCTGACCCAGTGAACCTGTAGTCATATCAATCCCGGGTGTCATGGTTCTATCACAATGACTTGGAAGTTTTGTGCCATCTACATTAAGAGTCATTAAATCTTCAACAGGGAAGAAACCTTTAAGTGCCAGAGCAGCGTAAACAGCCGGACCTGAATGTCCTTTAGATACTACCAGAAAATCTCTATCTGCCCATTTTGGATTCTTAGGGTCAAACTTCATAACTTTACCGTATAAAACGGCTAACAGCTCTACGACAGACATAGATCCACCAATATGGCCAAAACCGAGGTTTTTAATCTCTTTTAAGGTTTCAAGCCTTATTTCTGTAGCAAATCTTTCAACTTTGCTTTTAATTTCTTTGTCCATAACCAATGCCCTCTTTTTATGTTTATTTTTGTGTTTTTAAGTAAGCCTTTTCCATATTAAAAAAAATATTTTCGTATGCCTTTACAAAGACAGTTTCAGTTCCTTTTATAAATTTACCATATTTTTCAACCGTTTCATGTCCAATATTAATAAATATTTCATTAATAGGATTTTTTTCAATTTTTATTTCTTTACATTTTACATTTTTTTTCAAAAACAATATATGTCGGTTAGTAATAAGTTTAAGATCTGGTCAATATTGTATCGATAACGCTTAATTGACTCTATTATCCGGTATATTTTTCTGGCATTTGGGATAAAATAGTATACATTAAGTCAAAAGTCGCCATATACGAAATACTTGCTAATATTTTTACAGGATGGAATCATTATGGGAAAACTTGAAAAGCAAAATTTATATCCGTTACTCTTTGCTCCAATTTACAAAGAAGTAATGTGGGGTGGTGAAATGCTTAACACGCATCTCAACAGAGGATTGCCTAAAACGAAAGTTCCTGTCGGAGAATCCTGGGAAATTGTAGATAGAGATGATGAGATAAGTGTTGTAGAGAATGGGGCAATGAAAGGAAAGACTATTCGTGAACTTCTAGAAGTTTATGGTAAAGACATAATGGGTCGTAATTTCGGGGGCGGAAGGTTTCCGTTGCTTATAAAAATGATTGATGCCGGGCAACGATTGTCATTGCAAGTTCATCCTGACGAAGAAGCCTGTAAAAAACTCCCTGGAGCCGAACCTAAAACAGAAATGTGGTATGTAATTGCAGCAAAACCCGATGCTAATATTATTGCTGGTTTGAATTATCGCTGTACCAAAAGATCTTTTATCGATACTTATCAGACAACTACTGTAGAAAGTAACCTTCAGATTTCAAAATCGGTGCCGGGGGATGCTTATTTTATCGGTGCAGGAACTGTGCATGCTATTGGTGCCGGAAATCTTCTTTTGGAAGTTCAGCAAAACAGTAACACTACTTATAGGATAAGCGATTGGGGACGAGTCGGCACAGACGGCAAACCCCGGGAACTCCATGTGGAAGAAGCTTTGGAATGTATTCAGTTTTCACACAGAAATTCACCTAAAGTATCTGGTGTAGTTGGTTCTGTTGCGCATAATAGAAAATTTCCTACGGTAAAAAATTGTAGATTTTTTAGAGTTGATGATCTCAGACTGGTTAAAACATGGATGGATAATACTAAAAATGAAAGTTTTCATCTGCTGACCGCAATTAACAGACCTATAAAAATAGTTAAAGGCGATGTTACTACAATTGTTGAAATGGGGCGTAACTGTCTGATACCAGCTGCTTTTGGAAGTTATAAAATAGAAGTTGAACCGAATGTAGAAACCACTGTAATCAAAACAGTCATTTAAGTGTACAGGATCTTGATGAAATTCTGTT
>CAZVCD010000058.1:3362-10750 GCA_964625675.1 uncultured Victivallales bacterium
TTAGTTGCCTCATGGTATAAGTTGAAAAAAATTCTCTGTCATGCACAAAACGAAATGGTTTCTGATAAAAAAAAATAGATAAAGGTAAAAATATACCAAATAAAAATATACCTCTGGTATAATTTGGTAATGAATCAATGGAACGAAAATAATGAATTTTAAATGTATTAAAGATTTGTCTAAATCTCTAACGGAATCTTTTTTAGGAACTGATGCAAAAGAAACTATAACGATATCACCAGAATTGTGCCCACCAAACATGGAAGGTGATATAACTGTGAACTGCTTCAGGCTGGCAAGATCGTTACGTAGCAAACCGGATACTATAGCGGAAAAAACTGTAGAATTTTTTAGCAGTCATCCTGACATAACGAAAGTAGAAAAGCTCAAAGCTTTTGTTAATATCACATTAAGATCAGAAGCGCTATATAGTGAAACACTGGGTAACACAGAAAAACTATTAAAAGATGCTGTGCTGGATGACATAGATAAAGTAAAAACACTTATAGAATACTCTGCACCTAATACGAATAAACCTCTTCATTTGGGGCATTTGAGGAATAATACTTTGGGGATGGCCCTCGTATCTCTTTTAAGGCGTGTTGGAAATGACACTGTCGCTGTTAACCTTGTTAATGACAGAGGAATTCACATCTGCAAATCGATGTTGGCATATAAAATGTTCGGTAATGGAACAACGCCAGAGACAACAGGCAAAAAAGGCGATCATTTTGTAGGTGAATTTTATGTTCTTTTTGACGCCGAATTGAGAAAGCAGTTAAAAGCACTTAAAGAAACAAATCCAGAATTGGCAGATAAAGCCGATGAAGAACTTTTTACCAAAACCGAAATTGGTGCGGCAGCACAGGAGACTTTGATAAAATGGGAAAACAGTGATCCTGAAACTATAGAGTTGTGGAAAACTATGAACAGCTGGGTTTTAAAAGGATTCGATGAAACATACGAAAGAATGGGTATTAAGTTTGATAAGATCTACCTTGAAAGTGATACGTATAAATTGGGTAAAAGTATAGTTTTAAAAGGCTTAGAAGAAGGTGTTTTTAAAAAGCGTGAAGACGGAGCTATTTATGCGGACCTGAAAAAATACAAGCTGAACGAAAAAGTCCTGCTGCGGTCTGACAATACAAGTGTCTATATAACACAGGATATTGGAACTACGCTTTTGAAATATAATGATTTTAATCCGAAAAAACAGATATGGGTTGTTGGAGATGAACAAATCCACCATTTTAAAACACTTTTTTCAATAATGAAAGAGCTTGGTTATAAATGGGCGGATAACCTTTATCATTTGGCTTACGGTATGGTTAATCTGCCTTCAGGAAAAATGAAGAGTCGCGAAGGTACTGTTGTTGATGCTGATAATTTATTTGATGAGATGGTTGACCTTGCAAAGCAGGCTACGTTGGAACGTTGTGGTGATGCAATTCCTAAAGATATAGATAAACGTTCAGAAATTATTGGACTCGGTGCACTTAAATTTATGCTGCTTAAATTTAATCCTAAAACGACTATTATGTTTGATCCTCAGGCTTCAATAAAGTTTGAAGGTGATACAGGCCCGTATGTACAGTATGTATGTGCCAGAATTAATTCTATTCTGAGAAAAGCGGAAGAACAATACGGAAAGATTTCTTTCGAAGATGTTAACTGGAAATTGCTTGATTCTAAATGGGAAAGAAAACTGGCTGTTTTATCAGCCTTTTATAGAAGCGCATTAGTATCATCTGCAGAAAAATTGGATTGTTCCGGATTGATATCATATCTAATTAATCTTGCTAAAGCATATAATTCTTTTTACAGGGAATGTTATGTTTTAAACGCTGAAACACCTGAACTGCGTAACGCAAGACTTGCTCTCAGTGCTTCAGTCAGGACTATTTTGAAGGATGGTCTGAACACACTGACAATTGATATACCAGAGGCTATGTAAACCAGTTTTTTTTAAATACTGGATACATTTTTGGTTTACTTTAATTTTTATTTCTGATATGTCAGCAGAAAAGATTAAACAAGTTAAGCTTGATGGCTAAATAAATATTGTTTTATACAAATTTTTATATATAATTTAATAGTATAGGAATTTGCTTGTGTGTTGCCTGCTATACAGCAATGCCATATTTCTAGATATAAAAAAACAAGTTCGGTATATATAATGTACAGGAATTTGTTTTTTAACATGTTCATATTCAACTATATTAAGCAACGTAACAAAATAAAAAGATAAAAGCAAAATTTATCTTGTCAAAAATCTAAACAATAATTATATCTGTAGGGTTCACTATGCGTAGTTTAAGAAAATTATCCTATATTTTGGTTAAGGAACGGAAACAGGTACGTTTTCTGCTGCTTTCTGGTATAATACTTGGTGCCTTGGTCGGTGTTGTAGGCAGTTTGTTCCAATTAAGCATTATTTGGTTTAGCGGATTGAGGGATAATTTTTTGGGTTTGTGTGGAGGCAATGAAATTTGGCAGTGGGGGGCTTCTATAATATTTACAACAGTTTTGCTTGTTTCTTCTATATGGATAGTCAGACGTTTTGCACCTGAGGCGGCCGGCAGCGGAGTTCAGGAAATCGAAGGTGTGCTGGTTAATAAACGTAATTTAAGATGGCACAGAGTTTTACCTGTTAAATTTATAGCCGGTTCTCTGTCGTTATCAAGCGGTTTGGTTCTGGGTCGAGAAGGTCCTACAATTCATCTGGGCAGTGCTCTAGGAAAAATGTTAAGCAGTAGGTTTCGTTTTAAATCAGAACATACTCATATTTTGATCGCTGCTGGTGCTGCTGCTGGTTTAGCCACTGCATTTAACGCACCTTTATCAGGTATTTTCTTTGTGGTAGAAGAGATGCATTCTCAATTCAAGTATAGTTTTAAGTCGCTTCAATGCGTTATTGTTACTGCTGTTGTCAGTGTAGTTGTACTTCGCATGTTTATGGGACAGGCTCCGGATTTACCAATGACCCATTTTACTGCTCCACCTCTGACTTCGTTGTGGGTCTTTTTGATATTCGGGGCAGTCTTTGGCATTATGGGGGTGATTTTTAATAAATATTTAGTTGTCTTTCTTGATTTCTACGGCAGCTTAAAAGGGTATCATTACTGGGGCGTAATTATAATTCTCGGCATAATTGTCGGAATATTGTGCAAAGCTTATCCGTATGTTGTAGGTGGAGGATATTATGTAATACCACAAGCTCTGACCTACAGGATCTCTACAATGGCTCTGTTTTTCATTTTTATAGTAAGAATGGGAACTACATGGGCTTCGTATGGTTCAGGAACTCCAGGGGGTATCTTTGCGCCTATGCTGGCGCTTGGTTCTGTGTTTGGTATGTGGTTTGGATATTACGCCAGTCTATGGTTCCCCAGCATGATTTATGAACCAGGGATTTTTGCTGTTGCAGGGATGACTGCACTTTTTACTGCAACCGTTGGTGCGCCGTTAACCGGTATCATTCTTGTAGTAGAAATGACTATGAATTATGCGTTAATTGTGCCTCTTATTTTGACATGTTTCAGTGCTACAATGGTTTCTTATCTGTTGGGTGGAAATCCAATTTATGAAACACTTCTTGAACGAACTTTAAGATTGGAACAGAAGAAAATAAAAGAAACTCTTAAAGAAGCAGAACGTGCAAATAGAAAGCTGTGCGATTCTTAAGAGTTTCTTTAAATAGCAATAATTTACTTACCAATTTTCGCCGAGTATCTCAAAATGTGCCTGTGGGTGAATGCATGCCAGACATGTTTTTAGCGCATCTGTGCCTTTATGGAGGTAACCGCAATTTCTGCAGCGCCATACCACTTCTTTGCTCTTTTTGAAAACGGTATTGTTTATAACGTTTTCCATTAACTCTCTATAGCGTTTTTCATGCTGTCTTTCAGCTATTGATATTGCTTCAAATGCTTTTGCTACTTCTTCAAATCCTTCTTCTCTTGCTGTTTTAGCAAATCCAGGGTATAATTCCGTCCATTCGAAATTTTCACCTTCTGCAGCAGCATTTAGATTCGTTTCAGTATTATTTATTTTTCCTGCCGGAAATGCAGCAGTTATTTCAACTTCTCCTCCTTCAAGGAATTTGAAGAATCTTTTTGCATGTTCTTTTTCCTGATCGGCTGTTTCTGTAAAAATAGCAGATATTTGTACATATCCTTCTTTCTTTGCAGTAGATGCAAAGTAGGTATAACGGTTTCTTGCCTGTGATTCACCGGCAAAAGCTTTAAGCAGATTTTTTTCTGTTTGTGTCCCTTTTATGTTGTTGCTCATTTTTTCCTCCGTTGCTGAGAGTTGTCTTTTTATAAATTTGACAGCGTGATTAATATCACTGTTAAATAATAGTTAATTAAAAAATTATTTCAATTATATATACTAAAACAGATCTATTTTTCAATGTTGGCCGCTAAAAGCTTGTACAAGAATTGACTTTCCTATAAATAATGTTTTCCAGTTGAAAAGATTTGTGTATATGGTATAAATAATAGAATCAAGTTAGTATAGTTTTCTATAAATATTATGTACTGTAAACATTATGAATAAAGAACAAGAAGTTAATATTAAAAAAGCATGGATACCTTTTAAAAAAATGGTAAAAGTATGCAATCAATCAAATTTTCTCATAGAAGATGATTGTATAATGGAAAAAAAGGAATTTATAGGTTGTTCCTTTTCTAGCAGTATAACTGAAAATTCAGAATTGGAACAAAATATTTTTGAAAAGTGTACTTTTGACGATGTACAAATGATTAGTTTCTTATTTAAAAATATTAGATTTAATAATTGCGGTGCAATTAGTACAAATTTTAAAAATTCAAAATTTGTACGCACTGAATTTAATAGTTCGAAACTTCTAGGCATATCATTCGAATCTAGTATTGGAAATGATATAACATTTTCAAAATGTAATTGTCAACTTGCAGATTTTCGAAAAACTAAATTAAAAAAAACAATTTTTGAAAATTGTATTCTTCGAGAAGCTGACTTTCAAGGTGCAGATTTGAGTGGAGTAACTTTTACTAACTGTGATTTGCGTGAAGCTCAATTCTCATTTGCCATCCTTAACGGCACCTTTTTTTGCGGTTCGAAAATAGAAGGTATAAAAGTACAAGCAGAAAGTCTGCGTGGTGCAATTGTTGATTATCATCAAGCAGCCTATTTAGGTACTAAAACATTGGGCTTAAAAATACAATAGTAAAAGAATAAAAGAGATTATGAATAAAGAACAATTACTGCAACATCTTATTAACAGCGGTTTTAGTGAATTAGTTGTAAATGCTTTCAAAAATGTAATGCGTGAAGATTTTATTTCAGCAATGTTTTTACCTAATGCTTATGATGATTATCCGCTGCCTTTAGGGGAGGGATCTACAATATCACAGCCTTCTACAATTGCGTTTATGCTGGATTTGCTTGACTTGAGAGACAAGCAAAGTTTTCTTGAAATAGGTTCAGGGTGCGGTTATGTTTTGGCACTTGTTGCTGAGATTATAAAAGACACTAAAATTTATGGTCTTGAAATAAGCAGAGATATTGCGGAAACGTCAATTAAAAGATTTATTGATAATCCAAATATTACAATCTTCTCTCAAGATGGAAAAAACGGGTTAATAGATAACGCACCCTTTGATAGAATTCTTATCAGTGCAGCATGTTCACAGAATCCATGCCATTTGCTTGAACAGCTGAATAATAACGGCATAATTGTGGCAGCTGTTCAAAATTCTATTGTTAAGATAGTAAAGAAAGGCGATAAAGCAGTAATTGAAGAACACTATGGTTTCAGATTTGTACCTCTAATCTAAAAAATATTAAGTATTCAATTAGTAAAATAATAAGTTAAGATGATTTTTATATCTACCAGCGCAAGGCCGGCAGAAGTAATTAAATTCCGTCCGACCTTGCGTCGGATGAAGTAAAAAATATGCAGTAATAATGACAAAAAAATATTTGACACCTGAGCAAATCAAAAAACTCTCTCTTGAAGAAATGAATGAATTGACTAGGAGAGAGTTAACTCCCCTTTATACTCCGAAAAATACAAAATGCATTCATTCTCTTTATTACGATTGGACTGGTTGGGCAAGTGGTAAGGTTATTTTGCCTGACTCTATTGGCGAAGCTATTGAGAAATGCAGTCTTTCCTGGGAAAAGGATGGATTTCTTTTAGATAAATGGAAGGTTAAATCCGACATGATTCAGATTCTTTTTACTGTAAATCCTGAAATCACTCCAGTATTATTTTCAAAGAAAGTCAAGGGACGATTTGATAACGCATTAAGAAAACTTGGGACACCGGTAAAGTTTTCAAGGAAAGTCGGGTTCAGATGCTTAGGTGAGAACACAAGAGAAATTGTCAATAGCTATGTGCAAAAACAGGTTGGTAAGAGCGATTATGTTGATTCACGTTTTAAGGATGAGCTCCGCGGTTATACTGTTCACAATGAGAAGGTTGATTTATCTCAACCTGTAACTGTGGCACATGGGCGTTATTGGTTTAATATTCATTTGGTACTTGTTGTTGAAGATCGACGCAACCCGATAACACAAAAGAGAATTTTCGAAAAAGTTAAAAGTACATGTTTTAGAATTGCTGATAAAAATGGGGAAGAAATAGCTCACCTGGCAGTCATGCCGGACCATATTCATATTTCACTGAAAGGTAATCCTAAAATATCACCGGTTGAGGCTGGATGTTCTTTTTTGAGTAACCTTGCATATGTTCTTGGCAATAACCATTGTTGGAATGATGAGTTTTATGTTGGAACATTCAGTGAGTATGCACTTAATGAGATAAAATAGTTTTTATATCTACCGGCGCAAGGCCGGCAGGATGTGGAAAAAGCGATACAAGGCTGGTAGGACATAGAAATTTATTTCCATCCGACCTTGTGTCGGATGAGATAAAAATTGGGTGGTAAGAGTATATTTAATGCCTGAACAAATCAAAAAACTCTTTTATATTAATACCTCTTTTAATTTTTTATGTACTCTTTCTATACCAGGAAAGTCTCGAAAGAGTATTCCATTTTTGTTAAACCAGCTGTTTGCATCAAGTTTATTTTTTATTTCCGGTTTGTTGTATAAAAATCTGTCTACACCAATAATTAATGGTAGGTCTGAGCTATTATTGCAATATTCAATACGTTTTAACAACTGACTGGAGTGCCATCTATGGAAGAATTCAATGTGAATAATTTTCCCATCTGTATTCTGAAAAGTGAAATCAGGAAAAATGAGTTCCTGTTTTCCTGTATCTAGAAAAGATGAAGTTTCAATTATTTCCCAATCATTTATTTTTTCTTTAAACAGTTTATAAAACATTGCGAATTCTTCAGGAATGTAAGAGCTGAAATTGCGATAATGACTTT
>CAZVCD010000058.1:10850-13615 GCA_964625675.1 uncultured Victivallales bacterium
TTTTTTCAATAGAAGAAACGATGTGCTGTCTATACTCAGCATAAGAACTATGTCCTGATTTTAATATTTCTGCAGAAAGTGCAAATATTTCTTTTCTTAATTCAGGGTAGTTACATTCTGAAGTATTACTGAACTCACATCGGTCCAATATAAGTTTATTCAGGCCTTTGGCAACTATCTGTTTTTTTGGAACGTTTAGAATGGGGGTAGTGTGCTCGTCTATATTTTTTTTTGTATATTGACTTTTAGGATTGTAAATGTGTAATAGTTCTTCAGCTAAAGTCAGTAGAAATGAATCTGAAGTGTCAATAAAAGCAGGCTTTAAATAACCGTTTACTCTTTTGTATTTTAATAAGTCTTTGGTAAGCAAAAGTATACTCTTAAATCATTTATACCGAAGGTACATGCCTTTGGCTTGTTAAAATTTTTGTTTTTTGTTAATTTGCGAGATTAAAATTAAGGGCACAAATTTGTGCCCTTATAAGTGATAACTAAAATTGGAACCTAAATTTTAAGATTCGTTGGATTCAAGTCTTTTTCTGTTCTCACTAACAATCAACGGAGTTGATGATGGATGAATAATCCGCCTGATAAATGGTACTACGCCTCTGTTTGCTTTATCAATTTCAGTTTTAGCTTCTTTAAGTGTATTTTCCCATGTGGGAGCAAATCCCGGAGCTTTTTCCTGCATAATATGAATTGCTCTGTCATAAATTTGTAATAGAATTATTTCTTCGCGTCTTGGTTTTTGCCTTAGAGTTTGGACGCTTGTTCTCAAATTTTCATTTGCTTCTTTTATTTTTTCAAAGTTTTTCTTTTGTCTTTCTTTTGACTCTGACTCAATTTCCAGCTGAATCTGCAAATGCTGTTTAAGCTTATGCTTCTCATTTTTTAAGGTATTGATTGTAGAGTCTTTTCCTTTACGCATATTTCTATATGTGAAGTAGAACCTTATAACAGTAAAAAGCCATATTAGTAATCCAACGACTAAGCCCCATACAAAATGATTCGAGAGAATA
This sequence comes from uncultured Victivallales bacterium, assembly GCA_964625675.1. Classification (GTDB taxonomy): domain Bacteria; phylum Verrucomicrobiota; class Lentisphaeria; order Victivallales; family GWF2-38-69. The sequence continues at coordinate 11,870 of CAZVCD010000058.1, forward strand.
GATTTCCAGCTAATATCCATGATAATGTACCTTCGTTTTGATGATAGAAATTAATAGATATATTTAATATAAGATTATATAAAAAATTATACAATAATTTTAAACTTAAAATTTATTTATTTTGTTTTTCTTTGCTGTCTTTTTCAATAGCCTTTTTTGCCTCGGAAACTATTGGGTCCATGCCGGTGCTGACAAATATTTGTTGACGTATTTTGCTAAATGCATTAACGTAAGACTGACCATTTTCTATAGGAGTATCATTAGTTATAGTTTGACCTTTTTGAGTAGAATAAATAGAATTAGCTACTAAGTTTACACGAATTTTAGCTGATTCATTTGTTCTTTTGGTAATAAATGCCGTTGTTTTTGTGCAGGAGGTAGTGCCGAAGAAATTTGTGTTTTGGGGGCTTTGTGCTGTGATGAAACCCGTATCAAAGTTTGCTGTCTGAATTATATAACCGAGGTTTTGAAATACGGTTATGACCGCATTAAAAGCGACTCGCTTGTTTACTTCGAATGTCCGAGTTTGCATTGCCTCTATCTGAAGGGAGTTTAGACGTGGTTTGCTCTCGAACTGTGCGCAGCCGGCTAAAATGATAAAAGCTGATATGATAGAGATATGAGCAGATATTCTTTTAAGTTTTAGCATTTATAAATACCTAATATTAAAAATTTGTTGCCAGTGTTTTAAAGTTTGATACTGTCTCACCATTAAATGTAATAATTATTGTCATTGTTCTTGTAGAATTTGTAATTCCGCCGTCATTACTTTCTCCTCCGGCTAAAATAACAGTCCAATAGAATTTGCTGCCGCTGCCTTGGGTGATTGAAGCATTTTTTTGATATGTCCAGATTGAATTACCGTCGCTGTCCTGAGTTACTATATTGGGTGAACCAAATGTATTGAGAACTTCCTGTTTAGTCGTAATATCTTTTTTCAATGTCATAGATACTTGACCGGGTGTGAACGGTGAATTGGGCAGTGTCTGTGATTTAGATGAACATGAACATAATCCTAGAATTAGGCATATAAAAGCTGTAATAATGATTGTGCTGTTGAGTTTCTTCATGATAGTTCCTTATCTCTAAAAATTATGATAATTAAAATACACTTAAATATATTTATAGCATTAAACATTAAAAAAAATAAGCTCTAAAAAAATAAAATTTTATAAAACTTTATACCGAAGGTGTTTTTTTTCGAAAACCATTTCGCTTTGTGTATATTGTAGTTTTTTATTTCCAGGTATCATGATAAGTGAATTCTTCAACATTTTTTTTCTCAGGTGAAGATGTGTCATTTGCTGGATAACCAAGGCTGATTAGCGACAAAACTTTGATATTCCTAGGAATTGAAAGAATTTTTTTAATCTGTTTTTCTTTAAACCAACCTATCCAACAGGTTCCTAGTTTTTGGCTTTCGGCAGCAAGAACGAAGTGTTCTCCAGAAATACCAATATCTATCAAATGGTATTTTACGCCGGAAAGAGCAGAAGCAAAGTTATGTGTAAAAAAGGATGTTTCAGCGCAGACTACAACTATGATAGGGGCTGTTTGCAACCATGGCATTGGTAATCCGGGCAGAAGAGCTTTTTTGCAGATTAGATTGCGCAGCTTTTTATCTTTTACTATAACAAACTTCCAAGGCTGTTTGTTGCATGCGGACGGAGCGTGTTTCACAGCTTCAAGGCAGTTAGAAATTAATTCTTCCGGAACATCTTTATCTAGATACTCGCGGCAGCTTGT
>CAZVCD010000059.1:0-13590 GCA_964625675.1 uncultured Victivallales bacterium
GATTTGAGGAAAGGGCTAAAGCTTGATATAGATGGAGAACCGTGGCTTATTACCGATTTTGATTTTTGCAAACCGGGCAAAGGACAGGCTCTTTATCGCTGCAAGCTGAAAAATATGCTTACCGGCACCTCAATGGTCAAAACATATCGTTCCTCTGATAAAGGAATTGAAAAAGCAAACCTTGAAGAACGTGATATGTATTATTCTTATCAAGAGGGTGACTTTTTTGTTTTCAGTGATGCTGAAACCTATGAAGAGCATCGTATACCTACAAAACAGCTTGGAAATTCAGTAAATTTTCTAATTGAAGATGCACTATGCAGTGTTCTTCTTTTTCATGAAAAGGTAATTGAAGTCACTCTTCCTATTTTTATTGAAAAAGAAATAGTTGAAACAGAACCTGGTGCCCGTGGAGATACAGCAACAAATGTTACAAAGCCGGCAAAAATAGATAATGGATATGAAATTGCTGTTCCTATTTTTCTCAATATTGGTGATGTAGTAAAAATCGATACACGGACTGGTCAATATGTTGAACGAGTCAAAAAAGCCTGATGATTTAATAAGGCTTGAAAAAATCAAATCAAACCTGGAATTCAGAAGCAGGTACTTAAAGGAATTAAGAAATTACTTTTTTGCCAATGATTTCATTGAGATAGAAACACCAGTGATGATACAATCTCCTGCTCCTGAGGATTATATTAATGCTCCTCCAGCAGGAGATTTCTTTTTAAGAACTTCCCCTGAACTTCATATGAAACGCCTCGTTGCAGCAGGTTACAAAAAAATTTTTCAAATAGGTCCATGTTTTAGGGAAGGTGAAACTGGAACGTTGCATAATGTAGAATTCTCAATGCTTGAGTGGTATGAGATAGGAAAAGATTATAATAAACTTTTAATATCTCTGCAGAAACTCCTTCTAAATACTATCAAAAACGCTACAGGGTCAACCTTAATCAGCTTTAGAGGAAGAGCTATTGATTTAAATGAATGGAAAAGCTATACTGTAAGAGATGCGTTCAGTGAATTTGCTGGAACATCACCAGAAAAAGCTATTGAGAACGGGGAGTTTGAAATAATTTTAACAGAAAAAGTTGAGCCAAATCTCCCCAAAGATAGACCAGTTATACTTAAAGATTACCCTGCGTCAATGGCAGCATTGTCGAGGCTTAAAGAAGATGACAGTTCTTTGGCTGAACGCTGGGAATTATACTTAGGAGGAATAGAAATTGCTAATGCGTATTCAGAGTTAATCGATCCGGGTGAACAGCGAAAAAGATTCGATATAGTACATGAAAATCGTAAAAAATTAAATTTGCCTAAATATTCTGATGATTCTGATTTTTTTGCTGCTTTAGAGTATGGAATGGATTCTTATACGGGTATTGCATTGGGGATAGATCGTTTAATAATGGTATTAACAGACGCACCTAATATCAGAGAAGTTATTTCGTTCACAGAATCGCGGAAACCCTCAGCGGTTGTATAATTGTCATATATAATAAATTTGAATATAGAGTTGTTAATAATTAGGAGAGTGAAAAATGATCACAACAATCAGTCAATTGATGGAACGTGCTAAAAAAAGAGGAACTCAGAAGATTGCCGTTGTGTGCGCGCATGATGAGGATGTTCTGCGTTCTTTAAGAAAGGCAGTAGAGGAAAAAATTGTAAAACCAGTTTTGATCGGCAAAACCAAAGAAATAAAGAAAATTCTGGAAAAATATTCATTAAAATTGAACGCCGAAATTATTGAATGCGATGATGATGCAAAATCCGCTGAAATAGCGGTCAGAATGGTCTCTGAAAACAAAGCACAAATGCTTATGAAAGGATTATTGCCCACCAGTATATTGCTGAAAGCCGCATTAAATAAGGAATGGGGATTACGTTCCAGTAGCCTATTAAGCCATGTTGCAATGTTCAAGCCCGAGCATTATGATCGTTTTATAATATTAACTGATGCAGGCATCAATATTGCTCCGGATGTTATGCAGAAAAAGGCAATGATTGAAAATGCAGTTAAAGCTGCACATAAACTGGATATTGAAAAACCTAGGGTTGCTTTACTTGCCGCTGTAGAAGCTGTAAATCCATCCATGCAGGCTACAATAGATGCAGCAGTACTTTCAAAAATGAATGATCGCGGGCAAATCAAAGGCTGCTTAGTTGACGGTCCTTTGGCAATGGATAATGCTGTTTCTGTTGCTGCTGCTAAGCATAAAGGAATAACAGGATCTGTCGCAGGAAAGGCGGATATTTTAATAGCTCCAAGTATTGATGTGGCAAATGCTATTTACAAAACTTTGGCATTTCTATCAGAATGTCAGTATGCAGGTATTGTTGTAGGGGCCAGTGCTCCCATTGTTTTGACATCACGCGCTGATTCACCTGATTCGAAGTTTAACTCTATTGTTTTTGCAAGCGCGCTTGCTGTAAAATGATATTTAACTGAAAATTAATATAAAAGGAGGGTACAAATGAGTTACATGTTAGTAATTAATCCTGGTTCTACATCAACTAAAATTGCAGTTTATGACAATAAAACAGAAGTATTAAATCAAACAATCAGGCATGATTCTGAAAAAATTGAAACTTTTGAAAAAGTAATTGATCAATATGAATTTCGTGTGGAAACAATCGAAAAAATATTAGCTTCAAAAAATATTACTGTTGATAAATTTGATGTTATTGTTGGTAGGGGAGGAATGCTGAAACCTATTGAAGGTGGAGCGTGGATCATAAACGAAAAGATGATTGATGATTTGCGAAAAGCAGAACGTGGCGAACATGCTTCAAATCTCGGTGCCGTGATAGCACAGAATATTGCAGATAAAATCGGAGTTAAAGCATATATTGTAGATCCTGTTGTTGTTGATGAGATGGATGATGTTGCAAGAATTTCAGGTATACCTGAAATCGAAAGGTCATCTGTTTTCCACGCTCTAAATCAAAAAGCTTCTGCCAGAAAACTTGCGACACAACTTGGGGAAAAATATGAGGACATCAACCTTATCGTTACGCACATGGGCGGTGGCGTTACTGTTGGCGCACATAAAAGAGGACGTGTTGTTGATGTAAATAACGGTGTTTATGGGGACGGGCCCTTCACTCCGGAAAGGAGTGGATCACTCCCTCCGGAACAGGTAATTCAAATGTGCTTTAGCGGCAAATATACAATGCCTGAAATGATTAAAAAAATTCATGGTAAGGGTGGTATGGCAGCTTATCTGGGAACGGCTGATTGTCGCGTGGTTGAAGAGGAAATAAATAAAGGGAATAAAAAATTTGAGCTTATCCTTGATGCTATGGCATACCAAATAGCAAAAGAAATTGGAGAAATGGCTGTAGTACTCGATGGTGAAATTGATGGTATTCTTCTAACTGGTGGGCTTGCTTTTTATAAAGATCTCATGGATAGAATTATTAAAAAAATCAAATTTCTTGGTAAAATACATGTTGTTCCTGGTGAGAATGAAATGGAAGCTCTCAGGGACGGAGTATTAATGGCTCTTGATGGTAAAATGCAATTACATGAATATGTGTAATTTTAAAAACCTTTAAAAGATAGCTAGATAAAAATAAATTTTTATTTTAAGAAGGGAGTAGTTATGGAAATTATCCGTAAAGAAATTCCAAAGGAATTTTTAGAAACATTACCTGAGGGAATGAAGTTTATCGTCAAGGGCGGTAAACAGTTCCTTGTAGTTGAAGAACTATATTGTCCTAATGGACATAATTTAATTGAGAATACAGTCCATATTCATGGAGAATCTGCGATTAGAATAAAAGTTAAAGTAGGTGACTGCGAAGGAACTGTTTTTCTGGATGCGTTCTGGGGCAGCCATGCTAAACTTTACAGCTTTATACCCAAATGCCCAACTACAATGGAGATGCTTAAAGCGTTTTGTCCTGTTTGCGGAGAAAGCTTGATAGTAGAGAGTAAATGTAATCAGGAAAAATGTGATTCAACAGAAAGTATTCAGATGTTGCTTCCTGGAAAGAACAATAAAATTACTGCTTGTGCTAAGCTGGGGTGCCCTGGACATAGGATTGAAGTTAAGGAAATGCGTCAAAAAACAGTAAAAAAAGTCAGCCAAATAAATTATTTTGGTATCGGTATTGATGATGATGGCCTTTTTAAGGGAGTTTAAAAATGAGTAAAAAAAATTATGTGACAATTGATTCATCGGTATGTAAAGGATGTCGAGTTTGTATTGAAACATGCCCGAAGGATTGTCTTTATATTGGCTCGGATATTAATAAGCTTGGTTATCAGTATGCTCAGTTTAAAAATAAAGGCTGCATAGGTTGCGGTTTATGTTTTTATGTGTGCCCTGAACCTGGTACTTTTACTGTTTATAAAGACGAGGAGGAAAGCAAATGAAAAGATTAATGAAAGGAAATGATGCCATTATTCATGGTGCTCTAATGGGTGGAGCAACTCATTTTTTTGGATATCCAATAACTCCGGCAAGTGAAATAGCACATGCCGCGGCTCTATATTTCACAAAAGCCGGTAGAACTTTTCTTCAGGCAGAAAGTGAAGTAGCAGCAGCAAACATGCTTCTAGGTGCAGGAGGATCAGGGGTCAGAACAATGACCGCTTCATCAAGTCCTGGAATAGCACTTATGTCTGAAGCTCTTTCATATTTGGCAGGTTCAGAAGTACCCTGTGTAATAGTTGATGTACAGCGTGCAGGGCCTGGCCTGGGAAATATCTGGCCAGAGCAGTCTGATTATAATATGGTGGTTAAAGGTGGTGGTAACGGAAACTATAAAAATATAGTTCTTGCACCAAACTCAGCACAGGAAATGGCTGATTGCGGTTATATGGGTTTCGAACTTGCAGAGAAATATAGATGTACCGTCTTTGTTTTAGCAGATGCTTATATCGGGCAAATGATGGAACCTGTACAGTTCCCCGATGTTGTAAAAAAAGCTGAAAGAAACGACTGGGCAATATATGCCGATAAAGAGAGTAGAGAGAACCTTATTTCTTCAATATTTATGAATGGCCCGCTTATGTCGGATCATAACAAAATGCTTCAGGAAAAATACAAAAAGATTGAAGAAGAAATCACGGACTACGAAGAATTTTTTACAGATGATGCAGAATATCTTCTTGTTGCTTATGGAATAAGCTCTAGAATCTGCCTAACAGCTGCCCGCGAACTTAGAAAAGAAGGAGTTAAAATTGGACTACTAAGGCCAAAAACTCTATTTCCTTTTCCTACTGATATACTGTCTGAACTTTCCAACAAAGTGAAAAAAATGATGGTTGTTGAGTTAAGTAACGGACAAATGGCAGTGGATGTTGATCTCGCAGTTAAAGGTAAAATACCAGTATTAAAATATAACTGGTATGGAGGTATAGTTCCTTCTGTTGCTGAAGCTATTGAATCTATTAAAAAGGACATTTAAAAATGATTAAACATAAAAAACCTGATGCTTTTTATGATGAGTTTTCCCGCAAGGGGGCTGGACAGAAAACAACTCATTACTGTCCAGGCTGCTCTCATGGTGTTGTTCATAAACTTATAGCTGAGGCTATCGGTGACCTGGGAATTCAGGATAGAACAATCTGTTGTGCTCCTGTAGGTTGCAGTGTATTTCTTTATTACTATATGGACACAGGTAATATACAATGTCCACATGGCAGAGCTCCTGCTGTTGCAACCGGAGTTACACGTTCTCATGACGATTCAATTGTAATTTCCTATCAAGGAGATGGCGACCTTGGTGGAATTGGTCTTGCGGAAATTGTGCACGCCGCAAATAGAGGAGAGCATATTGCTGTTTTTTTCATCAATAATGCTATTTACGGTATGACTGGTGGACAAATGGCTCCAACTACACTTATTGGACAAAAAACTAAGACAACTCCCCTTGGAAGAGATGCGGCTCGAGATGGACTTCCAATGAAAATGGCAGAGCTAATTAATACACTTGAGGCTCCTGTTTATATTGAAAGAACAAGTACTGGAACTCCTCAGGGTGTTATGAAAACACGTAAAGCTGTAAGAAAAGCTCTGGAAATACAGAAAGATAAAAAAGGATTTTCATTTGTTGAGATTCTTTCAGTATGTCCGATTAACTGGAAAATGTCACCGATTGATGCCAGAAAATGGTTAATTGAAAATCTAGAACCTTTCTATGAAGTTAAAAAATTCAGAGATGCTGACTGTGAACCAAAAGAATCCGGACGTCTGCCATGGCTGGAAGATGATGCACTTTTAGACCTTCTTGAAATTAAGAAGGATGCCAAAGAAATAAAATTCGACAAAAAAGTTGAAGAAAATACTGTAAAAATTGCTGGATTTGGTGGACAGGGTGTTATGTCAGTTGGAGTTCTACTTGCTAACTGCGCTTTATCTGTTGGTTTAAAATCAACTTGGCTCCCATCATACGGACCAGAAATGCGTGGTGGAACAGCATATGCTAGTGTTGTAATGTCTACAGAGGTAATAGGAACACCCGTAGTGGATAATCCTACTACTCTAATTGCAATGAATGCACCGTCGCTTGATGCCTTTGAAGATACTGTTGTTCCAGGTGGTTTGATTATAGTAAACTCATCAATTGTATCTAGAAAAGTAAATAGAAAAGATGTTAAAGTTTACTATGTTCCAGCAACTAAACTGGCTAATGATGTAGGTTTAACTGCAACGGCAGCAGTTATAATTCTGGCCATTTTTGCTCGACTTACCGGAATTATGGAACTGGATGTTTTGAGGAACGTTCTTCCACTATCAATAAAGAATCCGAAGTATGTTGATGTAAACATGAAGGCAATTGCAGCTGGAGAAGCCTACTTAAAAGCAAATCCTGCTGAGTAATTTTTCCTTATAACTTTAAAAGCTCTTTTTGTAATATAAATACAAAAAGAGCTTTTTTACGTTCTAAAACTAATGAATATATAATTTTACTATTGTTTTTTAATAAATACTTCCTAAAATTTTATAAAAGACCTCATGATTTTGTCCGGGTTTTGCAAGCACCACAAGAGTTAACGATTTGGGTGAATCTTCTAACAATATACTAATTTATGTTTTTTTTTAGCACCTGGCTGGGCTGCCGAGTTAAAAGAGCGTGAAACTTTTATCTTTAATGTATTAAGGTTGGCAGAAAAAATGAATATTAAAATTGCATATCCAACTAGAACCCTTAAGATTGACGAAGAAAGCAAGAAGGCTGGAATTGATGTTGGGCTTGGAAACACAAATAAAGGGACAGGTCATCCTAAAAAAACAGCTAAAAAAATTATGGAGAAATGCTTTGGTGAGACGTCAAAGAAACCTCCTTCATTTAAGCTCTAAGCAAAGAAATTTAAAACTATAAAAATAATAAAAGGAGTAGGTTATGAAAAGAATTATTTCATTGATGCTGACACTATCAATCTTCGTATGTACTAACTTAGTTGCAGATTTTCAGGCTGCAAACGATCTAAACGAAGCAGTAACTGTTGATGAGGCAAAAGGTCTGGAAAAAGAAACAGATGTTATTCTTACAGGAAATATTATTAAAAAAATTGGGGAGCAAAGCTATATTTTTAAGGACGGTACAGGAAAAATTAATCTGAAGATCAGTAATAAAAAGTTAAAAGGAATTAAAATAACACCTGATACAAAAGTAACTATTTATGGTGAAGTTAGCGTGTTTATGCGTTCAGGTATAGGTAGAAGTATTTGTGTTGAAGTTAATAAAGTTCAGGTAGATAAAACAATTCCTGCATTAAAAAAATAAACGTTGTTGGGTATAGTTATGTCAATATTTTATCAGTTTATTATGCACTTTTTTGGTGTACTGTGGACACTCAGAACAGTTGTTATTGGCCTGTTTATTTTAATAATTATCGGAGCATGTATCATCACACATATCGAAAAAATGCCCTTTGATGATGCTTGTTACTTCTCATTCGTTACAGGGCTTACTATTGGCTACGGTGATATTGCTGTTAAAACCTTTGGCGGACGATTAGTATCTATTTTTATTGGGTTTATAGGCATTATTTTTACAGGAATTAATATTGCCGCAGCAACAAAGGCAATTAGAGAGATTTACAGGAAAAAGCAAATTTTATGAAAGGAGCAGGAATATGAAAAGAAGTCTAGTTTTGGGAACTATTACAACGCTGTTGTTAATTATGACAGTACAAATCTTTGCGGCTGAGAATAAAACCTTAAACGTAGCAACCCGTCAGAGCCCCCCTTTTTCATTCAAGGATAAAGAGGGCAACTGGAAAGGACTTAGCATTGATTTATGGGAAGAAATAGCTAAGGCCAATGACTATAAATATACTTTGAAAGAAGCCTCTTTGGAGGAATTGCTTGCAGGTGTTGAAAGCGGCAAATTTGATGTGGGCGTTGGTGGAATAACAATAACTTCAGAGCGAGAAAAAAAATTAACCTTCAGCCAACCTTTTGTTGCTTCTTCAATGGGAATTGCCTATATAAATACTGAAAGCCCGTGGTGGGATGTTGCCCAGAAATTCCTCTCTTATACTTTTTTTAAAATAGTCCTTCTTTTGGCTTTTACTCTTCTCCTAGCCGGGTTCCTTGTTTGGCTTTTTGAACATAAAAGAAATGAAGAGTTTGGAGGAAAATCTCACAAAGGACTTGGTTCAGCGTTTTGGTGGGCCGCCGTAACAATGACGACTGTTGGATATGGTGATAAATCACCCCGTACAGCGGGGGGAAGGATCGTCGGCTTGATATGGATGTTTACCAGTGTTATAATCCTGACATCATTTACAGCTGCTATTGTGGCTAGTCTAGCTGTAGCATCAGTGAGTAGAAATATAACACTTGATTCATTGAAAGGGGACAAAGTAGGAACTGTTCAAAACAGTGCATTCAATGAAACATTAGGGGAACTAAATATCGCATCGAAAACCTTTGATAATTGTGATGAAATGGCTCAGGCTCTAGTAGATGGAAAAATTAACTATGCTGTCTATGACCTACCGATGCTTCGGTATTACGGGGTAAAATACGGACCTAAATTTACTATTGTTCAATTAAAGGAGTATCGCCAGGACTATGGTTTCGCCATGCCTCTACAATCACCCCTCCGAAAGCGGTTTAATATTGAATTAATAGATATTATCCATTCACAGGAATGGCGGCAGATTAAAGGGAAGTACCTTGGTAACTGGCTTGTTGATTTTGCCCATTAATGACATATGAGGGGGCATAGCATCAGGATTTTGGGGTTAGCTTTATTATTTAACACCTTTGAGGATTCTCTTTGAATCAATCTATAGTTGCATTAATTTTTTGATATATGCCTTCATAACAAAATTTTCCGTATAGTTTAATTCAGTACAGAACCAGCCTTTATTTGAGAAGATATATAAAAACATAATATGACAAAGTAATTCTTAAGCAATGGAGCAGAAAAATGAAACGTTCTGAAATAAATAACGAAATAAGGGGCGCAGTTGAATTCTTTGATAAAATGAATTTTAAGCTTCCTGAGTTTGCTCATTTTAGTGTCGACAAAATGATGGAAATCGAGAAAAAAGGCATAGCTGGTGAGATTTTTGCAGCAGGAATGGGATGGGATCTAACGGATTTCGGCTTAGGGAATTTTGACAAAACCGGTTTACTGCTTTTTACATTAAGAAATGGAAAAGTAAACAGTTCATATACTAAACCTTATGCAGAAAAAATTATGATTACTAAAGAGAATCAACTTACTCCTCTGCATTTTCACTGGAGCAAACAGGAGGATATTATTAATAGAGGAGGGGGTAACCTGATTATTGAAGTATTTAATTCAGATAAAAATGAAGGATTGTCAGACACGGTAGTCAAAGTTTCAATAGATGGAATAAAATACGAATTTAAACCAGGTGGGAAAATTATACTTAAGCCTGGACAGAGCATTTGCCTGACAAGCGGAATGTATCACAGGTTTTATGGAGAAGCAGGTAAAGGGAGTGTACTTGTAGGTGAAGTATCTATGGTCAATGACGACACTAAGGATAATAGATTTTATGAACCTCTAGGTCGTTTTTCTGAAATAGAAGAGGATGAAAACCCCTTCCGAGTTCTTGTTCAAGACTATCAAAATTACTCTATACCCAAAGCAAAATAGTTCTCGAAAAATAATAAAAATAGTTGAGGGTAAAAAGTTCGCAAAAAAACTAAAACTAAAATACCTCCGGTATAATAAGGAGATTTCAAAATGTCATTAGTTAATTTAAAAACAGTACTTACCCATTCATCGAATAATAAATATGCAGTCGGAGCTTTTAATATTGCCAGTTTTGAATTTTTACAGGCAATCAGAAATACTGCTGTAAAACACCGTTCACCTGTAATTTTTAATATTGCTCAAGTTCATTTTCCATTTGTAGACCTGGATGATTTTATTCCATCAGTATTGAATATTGCCGAAAGAGCAGATGTTCCAATGGTATTAAACTTAGATCATGGTCTTGATTTAGATGGAGTAATGAAAGCAGTCAGGCACGGCTTCACATCTATTATGTTTGACGGATCTAGATATTCATATGAAGAAAATATAAAGAGAACTAAGGAAGTTGCAGATCTATGTCACAGCCTTAATATCTCTGTTGAAGGAGAACTGGGAGCTGTTGGCGGAGACGAAGGAGGAAATCTCGAAGGAAGTGCTGATGAGCAATTTTTTACAAACCCGGAACAGGCAGCTGATTTTGTTGAGAAAACCGGAATTGATGCATTAGCTGTTGCTATCGGCAACTCTCACGGCAAATACAAGGGAGAACCAAAACTTGATTTTGACCGTTTAAAAAAGATCAAAGATCAAGTTAATATTCCACTTGTACTTCATGGAGGTTCAGGAATTTCCGATACAGATTTCAGAAAAGCAATATCTCTTGGCATAGCTAAAATAAACTTTTATACCGGCATGTCACAGACGGCACTGAAGTCATTAAAATTTTCAATGAATAACAGCAAAGAAATGTATAATCAGTTTCCCGATATAATTGAGAAATTAAAAACTGATGTTTCAGATACTATTGCTGAGCAGATGAAAATTTTCGGAAGCATTGACAAAGCCTAATGGCATAAATATCATTTTATTTAGTGTACAGGAATTTGCTTTTTAAATTGTTAATAGACAACAATGTTAGATTAGCAGTTAAAACAAAATGACAAAAAGAAGGTTTACCTTGATTGAAATTCGGGGCTACAAAAAAGTAGTTTCTAAAGAGGTGGCATAATGAAAAGAAACGGAATACTGGCATTTGGAAACTGGATAGTAGATCATATTAAAAATATTGAAACCTATCCAGAAAAAAACCTGCTGACAATTATAAAAAACCACGAAAAATCAATTGGTGGAGGACCTGCCAACGTAACTATTGATCTTGCTAAAATGAAAGCTGATTTTCCTTTATATGCAGGTGGTGTTGTAGGAAATGACCCTGACGGTAAATATATTCTTGAATCGCTTAGAAAGAACAGCATCGACTCAACATATATGAGAGCAACGGATAAACAGGCAACCTCCTATACTGATGTTATGAATGCACCAAAAGAGCATACCAGAACATTTTTCCACTATCTAGGTTCAAACAGTCTGTTGTCATTCGATGACTTTGAAAAAGTGAATAATAATTCTAAAATATGTTATATAGGATATTTGCTTCTACTTAAAGGGTTGGAAGAATGTGATGAGAAATATGGCAATGTAGGAGCAAAATCACTTGCCCATATTCAAAGTAAGGGGTTTATAACTGTAGTTGATCTGGTATCTAATAAAGAAGCTGATACAGCGTTTATTAAACAATGTCTTAAATATGTTGATTATCTTATAGTTAATGAACTGGAAGCTGAAATCATTACCGGTATTAAGATAAGAAAAAGTGATGATTCAATTGATTTTAGTGCTCTTAAGAAGGCTTCAGCAGAATTAATGGAGCTTGGAGTTAATAAACAGGCAATTATACATTTTCCTGAAGGTGCTATTACTGTGGATAGTAAGGGAAAGGAAGTCTGGCAGGCCTCATTTAAGCTTGATTCTAGTGAAATTCTAGGAACAGTTGGTGCTGGAGATGCTTTTTGTGCAGGAATTTTATACGGGTTGCATGAAAACCTTGATATCAATACAACGTTGAAAATTGGAAATGCAAATGCATGGTTTAACCTGCATGACCCGACAGCTACTAATGGAGCTGTAGAAATCAATAAAATACTAGATTTTATTGAGACAGCTGAACAATATTAACTCAAAGATGGCTTGAAGTGAAGCTTTGGCTCGCAGCACCAAAAGTCATCGCCCTCTTAATGCTGAAATAAGAGAGATATGCTAACAAAATCTCATAATCGTCATCAGTAATATTTAAAGTGTACAAAAATTTGCTTTTTTAGTTGTTGATAGTCAATAACAATTGATGTTTTCGATCTATGGAAATCTGCTTAACTTTTTACCTAAATGCGGTGCAGAAATGGAGTTGTTCAGGCTGTGGCATCCCAAAGATGGAACATTTTATAAAGGATTTAATAATTTCACTGCTAAATCGCCTCCGGAACATATTGCAGATAATAAAGTTTTAGGATATAATGAATGCTACTAACAGCTTGTGCTGTTAGGTTAGGATAATAGAATCGAGTTAACTTGATTAGATGCTTGCCTCAAAACTAAGCAAGATTTTTCAAAAACTATTTTGTTTTCGGTATAATATTTTGTCGCTCTGACGAGAAAAAAGTATTTGTCGCAATCCTGAATGAAAAAAATTAATATAAGCAAAAACCAGTTAGGTGGTTATGAAAAAATCACTATTTACAGTGGTTTTATTTTTATTGGGAGCTTCTATGTATTCAAAAACGATTGGCATTATTAGTGCTCTTGATTTCGAGTCTTCATTTTTAAAATCAAAACTACAAAACCCCAAAATAGACAGATATTTTTCCAGAGACTATTATTCAGGAAAAATAGGAAATAATAATGTAGTCATTGTTCAAGTTGGAGTTGGTATTGTTAACTCTTCAGTAGGGACTGCTCTTCTTATTGATAAGTTTAAGCCCGATGAGATAATTTTAGTTGGTGTTGCAGGTTCAACTGATAAGTCAAAACCTGCTGATATTATACTTGGTTCAAGAGTCACATTTTATGACTTCGGAAAAAGAACTGCTGATGGAAAATTTTCACGGATGCCTGCTCCTGAGCCAGTATTTAAACTTAGCGATAAAGATCCAAAGCTTAATCCGCTTTTTTATAAAGGAGATTCGCAGATCCTAAATAAACTTAGTATTGCTGGTAAAGATGCCGATTTAAAAGACTTATCTTTTAAAGGAAAAGTATATACTCCTGAAGTAGTCACTGGAATTATAACTACGACACAAACTTTTAATGAAGATCAAAAGCTTGCAAAAAAAATGATGAATGAAACAGGTTGTATTGCTTTTGAAATGGAAGGAGCTGGGGCTGCGCAGGTTTGTTATGACCAAAAAGTTCTATTTGTTATGGTAAAGGCTATTAGCGATAATGGAAACTTTGAGATGTTTAATGCTTTAAAGGATGAAGCAGCAGAGAACGCGGAAAAGGTAGTATTAAACTATCTTTCAAAATAAAACAATAGAAGAAGTGCCCTTGGAT
>CAZVCD010000060.1:0-13324 GCA_964625675.1 uncultured Victivallales bacterium
TTATTTCTTATGGAGCACACTTTACCACACGTGGTGAAATGGGTGAAAAAAAGCACACAAATGACTTCGATTTAGGAAAAGAAGGCGGCCATCATAAAAGACGTGTACTGCACGCAGGAGATATAACCGGAAGAGAACTTCAAAGAGCCCTAATTGAAGAATGCAAAGAACATCCCAATATCCATATTTTTCAAAATCATGTTGCCATTGATCTTATTACATCTTGGCGTCTAGGCTGGATTGGGGACAATTACTGTCTAGGGGCATACATACTTGATAACAATACTTCTAAAGTCACAACCTTTATTTCATATACAACCACATTAGCTACCGGAGGTGCAGGAAAAGCTTACTTATACACAAGCAATCCCGATGTCGCCTGCGGATCCGGTCCAGCAATGGCTTTCCGTGCAAACGCCAAGATATCCAATATGGAATTTTTCCAATTTCATCCTACGATACTTTATCACCCAGAAGTCAAATCATTTCTTATAAGTGAAGCAGTTAGAGGCGAAGGTGCAGTGCTAAAAATAAAAAATGATAAGAACGAATTAGTTGAATTTATGGATAAATATCATGAGATGAAAAGCCTTGCCCCTCGTGATGTGGTAGCGCGCGCTATTGATAATGAACTAAAAAAAAGTGGCCAGGAATGTGTTTATCTGGACATTCGTCACAAAGGAGAGGAATTCCTTAAATTACGTTTCCCATGTATATTTGAAGAATGCGAAAAAGTTGGTATAAACATGGCAAAAAACCCAATCCCGGTTGTTCCAGCCGCACATTACTGTTGCGGAGGAATTGATACAGATAAAAATGGATTTACCGGAATTAACGGTCTTTACGCTGCAGGAGAAGCTGCGTGTAATGGCTTCCACGGTGCAAACCGTTTAGCAAGCAACAGCCTGCTTGAAGCATTGGTTGTACCAACATTTATTCACAATGATATTTCGTCAAATATTGTTATGCTTAAAAAAACATATCCTACAGGGCATATACCAGACTGGACCACCAGGGACGCGACCAATTCAGATGAACTAGTCGTAATCGCCCACAATTGGGACGAAATACGTAGATTTATGTGGGACTATGTTGGCATTGTCAGAACAAATAAAAGGCTGGAAAGAGCCAAGGCAAGAATTAGAAACATCAGAAATGAAATAGAAAAGTATTACTGGGATTTTCATATAACAAAAGACCTTATTGAACTAAGAAATATATCAACCGTAGCTGAAATTATCATTGATTCAGCTCTTGAAAGAAAGGAAAGCAGAGGCCTTCATTATAACTCGGATTATCCTAATAGGGATATAAGCCGTGACTGTTTAAATACAGTAATAAGCAAACCTCACTCGTCTTCTCATTAAAATTATGTCAATTAGCAACAAAATAGCACCTTATATATTTCAAATAGTATCTAAATTGCAAAATGCAGGATATGAAACTTATCTTGTCGGCGGGGCTGTCCGGGATCTTTTAATAAAGAGAGAGCCAAAAGATTATGATATATCTACTGCAGCTACGCCTGAACAGGTAAGATCTGTTTTCGGTAAAAGAAGGTCCATAATAATCGGACGCCGTTTTAAAATAGTCCATCTTTATCAAGGCCGTGAGATAATAGAAATAAGTACTTTTCGCGCAGCTCCGGAACCAAAACAAAACAATAAAAAAACAGATAACTCACTGCTGGTTGTGCGTGACAATGAATACGGAACATCGTATGATGACGCCTGTCGCAGAGACTTTACTGTTAATGCTATTTTTTATAATCCTACAATAAAAAGTATAACAGATTATACAAAAAGTGGACTCAAAGACCTTAGCGCCGGATTAGTAAGAGTTATAGGTGATCCTGAAACAAGATTCTCAGAAGATCCAGTAAGAATGCTGAGGGCATTAAAACTCGTAGCCCAATACAATTTTACATTGACAGAAGAAACCGAAAAAGCATTATACGCGTTGCTGCCTCAGATAACCCTATGTTCAAATTCCAGACTATGCCTGGAACTGGAAAAAATACTTAGAAAGTCATATTCCAGCACTATATTGCAAGCTTTTCAAAAATATGGTTTTCTAAAATATTTTCTGCCTAATCTTTCAAAAGACTGGGATTCAGAGCCGGCACAAACTGCAATGCAGCTTCTGTCATGTCACTGTAAACGACTTGAGAAAGATCAGTGCCCTGACTACTTGTCTACAGTTCTAGCTCTAATTTCAGTTCCATTTGTAAATAAACAGCTAACAAATGATGCAACCAATTGTTCCTGGAGATTCTATCCGGGAATTGACAAAGATATTAGAAATATAATTGTCTACATCTTTTCTCCATATAGTTTTCCTAAGTTCATAATATCTGCAGTTACCGATGCAATTATACTTCAACAAAGGTTTTATAAAAAAGACAAATCCCAAAAAACCAGGAAACATCCACATTTCCGAATCGCTCGTGAGGTAGCAATTAATTTAAATGAACATTCTTGGAAAATAAAGGATTTTGCAAACTACTGGAACCCCATTAAACAAAAAAATCTCCATCATGAGCAATAAACCAGTCATAGCTACACGCTAAACCTATTTTAGGCGATTCAGTTAACAGTTGTGGAGACACATGGCATGTGTCTAAAAAAAATCTTATTCCGAGAAAAAACGCTTTAAAAATATTCATATTGGTATTAATTAGTAGCGTTAGCGTTCAGCACTTTAGTGATGTCATAAAATTTGAAATCTCAAGAGGAATCATTTATGTACAGCAGAAAAGTAAGGTTAGCAACTGTCGCAGGAAAATTTTATGAAAGAGTTCCAGGGCAATTAAGAAAAAATTTAAGCAGATATCTGGCAGATATATCAAAAAAAGATCTTCTACCTGAAAACGCTATTGTCCAGTCAATAATCGTTCCTCATGCAGGCTACCCTTTCTCCGGCAGAACAGCAGCTAAAACCTTTTCTATTGCAGCAGAAAATGCAAAGTACAAAAGAATTATTGTAATAGCCCCTTCTCATTATGTCGGTTTTAGCGGACTTGCCCTCCCCTCTTATGAAGCATGCTCAACACCACTTGGCGATATATCTGTTGATACTAAGGCAATGGATAAACTTACAAACAAAAATTTTGCAAGGAATGATAATGCACATGCACAGGAACATTCATTGGAAGTAGAACTGCCTTTTATACAGACACTGTTTCCTAAAATTCCTATCATGCCATTTGTATGCGGTCACATTGACTCTAGTACAGCAAAAGAAATTGCGAAAACGCTGCTTCCTTTCTGGAACAAAGAAACCCTTTGGGTAATCAGCTCTGATTTCACACATTACGGACATCAGTTCAGCTATGTTCCGTTTGCAGATGATATCCCTGAAAACTTAAAAAAGCTTGATTTCGGAGCTATAGATAAAATATTGGATTTTGATTTAATAGGATTTAATGAATATATAGACAAAACCGGCGCAACAATATGCGGAAAAAATCCAATAATGATAATGTTGGCTACAGCTGAACTGGCTAAAAACAGAGATCAACTCAAATCAAAACTAATAGATTACACTACATCGGGAGAATTAACCGGAGACTATAATCACACAGTAAGCTATGCCGGTATTGCGGTCTACATTTAGTGATTTGATAATTGTTGGATTTAGAGATTTTAAATCAATAAATCGCTAAATTCAAGATAAATCTTCCCGGTTATTCAACGGCCAGCCCCGTCGGATGACTGGGGGACTCGTGTTTTTGTCTTTTAACTTCTGTTTGAAATCACAATTATGTTGATTATTAAGAAGTTAAAAAACAAATTTCTGTACACTTAAAAAATGAATGGCGTAAAAAAATATTATTTTAGAAACAGGCAATTTGAGAGGAATATTAAAATGTCAGAAAAAAACATCCAAAACATAGAAGATTATACGAAAAAACAGAAAAGCGAAATACTTTCTTTTGTCAGAAATACAATCTTAAATAAACTTGAAAAAAAACAAAAGACTACAAGCATATCAACACCGGAGTATCTTAAAGAAGAACGTTCGTGCTTTGTTACCCTACATAGCGAAAACGGCGCGTTAAGAGGCTGCATCGGCCATATTATGGCATTCGAGCCTCTATATGACAATTTAAAACGAAATGCACTTAACGCGGCCTTTCAAGATCCGCGTTTTACCCCTGTAAAATCAACAGAAGAACTTGCCAGCTTAAAAATTGAAATATCTATTCTTACGCCTCCCAATATGGTTGATTCATATGACAACATCGTTATTGGGAAACACGGAATTATATTGAAAAATGGAGGCAGAAGTGCAGTGTTTCTCCCTCAGGTTGCCCCGGATCAGGGTTGGGATATCACAACAACGCTAATGCATCTTTCCATAAAAGCCGGACTACCTGCAAACGCTTGGGAATCACCTGAAACTAAATTTGAAGTATTTAAAGCTATAGTATTCGGTGAATCAAAATAATTTTTTTTATCTTTTTGTTTTATTGCAGTAGTTAAACCTGACCGGCCATTAATATGTTAAAAAGCAAAACCCTACACACTAAATGCAGAAAAATTATTCATGTCGATATGGATGCATTCTTTGCGTCTGTCGAACTGCGAGATAACCCCGAGCTGAGGGGGAAAGCTGTTATTGTCGGTGGAGCTCCGGACAGTAGAGGGGTAGTAGCAACCTGTTCCTATGAAGCAAGAAAATTCGGCATACATTCGGCTATGTCCTCTGCGAGGGCCTTCAAACTATGCCCAGCAGCTATATTTATCAAACCCAATTTTTCAAAATATAAGCAGGCGTCTGACCAAATTAGAAGAATATTTAAAACTTACACGGATTTAGTTGAACCATTATCACTGGATGAAGCTTTTTTAGATGTTACTGAAAATAAAATTAACAATCCTTCTGCGACTATAATCGCAAAAAAAATTCTTGACCAAATTTTTACAGAAACACAGCTCACTGCATCTGCCGGTGTTTCCTATAACAAATTTTTAGCAAAAGTAGCATCTGACATCAACAAACCTCGTGGTTTATTCGTAATACCACCAGAAAAAGCAATATCATTCATAGAAAAACTACCTATCAGAAAATTTTTTGGAATAGGTAAAGCAACAGAAGCAAAAATGCTCAAGCTGGCTATTAAAAATGGAGGAGACCTTAAAAAACAGACTAAAATAGAGCTTGCTCAACAGTTCGGCAAGTTTGGTGAATACTACTACGACATTGTGAGAGGTATTGATAACCGAGCGGTAAATCCTACTCGAATCAGAAAATCAGTGGGAAAAGAAATAACATTATCATATGACACAAGCGACATGCAACATATGCTCACTCTTCTAGAAGAGCTCGCCACAAAAGTAGCCGATATACTAGTTAGTCAAGATATATCCGGAAAAACAATTACCCTAAAAATTAAATATCACGACTTTAGAACTATTACAAAATCCGTCACATTAGGATACTATTTACCGCGTTCCGCAGCATCAATTATGAAACATATAAAAACTTTAGTGGATAAAACAGAAGCAGGAAAATTAAAGGTCAGGCTCCTCGGAATCACCATATCTAATCTCGACAATGATATACCGGAATATATACAAACAGTTTTTCCATTCTATGAAACTATGATCGCTGATATTTATAATAAATAAGGATGGCTACAATATTTCCATCCTTATTTATTATAAAATCCGAAATTTCAATCTATACTTAAAATTAAACTAAGCCTTATGAAACTTTACACATTGACAATTTATAAGGCTAACCCAAGCTTGTTAGTTTAGTAATCATTTTGAGGCTAATCGTATTTTTCTTAGGTCCCTACAACCTTTTAGCAACAATATATTTTTTTAAATTTCTTTCTAGCTTTAGTTTCAAAGTAAGCTGCATTGCGTGGACCTCTTGTTATAAGAATATACGGCAGCTTCTTATCATTAAGAAGCTTTACATTATCTTTAGTTGCTATGCCTCTGTCCATTACAAGTACAGGTGCCATCTCAGGTAGATAATCTTCAAAATAGCCCATCTTTTTCAGTATTTCATCTAGAGTTTTAGGCTCTCCTATATTTCCAGGAAAACTTCACTTGCAATAGGAAATCCAGATGAATCAACAATTAAGCCAAGCGATACAAGCGGACAGTCATTACGTTTTTCTTTGGATTTACCATGCTTGGCAAGACTATTGCCTAGAGATTGACCTTCAAAATAAAAGTTAGTTAAATCAAATAAATAAAGAGTATCTCTACATGGATGAAGCTTCTTCTCACGCTCAATCAAATGAGTTTCTATCTCTTTTTTATATCTTAAGAGTTTATCTCCTATTTTATAGACTGAGCTTAACCCTATATTATCAAGAGATTCCTCTGTTAACTCTCCTATTGATGAGTTATTTTTCAACCAATCCCAAGTAGAAAGCTCACTGGCAGGTTCTATTAGACGTCCAGCAACTATACCTTCTGCAAGGCTTCTTTCTTTTGCACTGAAGTCTAAGGATTTGAGCTTCTGAGGCATTTGCAGTTCATTCCAAGTATTATGCACTATAAACTCTGAACCAAAGCTTCTATGCTTAGAACTGGATACATTTCCCTACAATAGCTTCAAACCATCCGGCCCTTTCCCCCTTTTTTTAGCAGCCTCGTCATCTAAGATTTTTTTTGCTTGATTATACGTCTATATATATATAGACTAAATTTTTCTAGATGGCACTTTTTCGCACGAACCGTAGCACTACCCCAATACATACCAATGGACAAATTTTTGGCTGATTTTTGATAAAATATGAACCATTCAGCTATAGGATTTTTTTGTGCTGTTTTCAGCCTTTTACCCTGAATTCCGCTACTTCCCTGTCAATATATCCACCTGAACTTCCTGCCAATACAAGTTTTACGCTAGTATTTAGCAGTTTAGATGCATTAAGTTTCATAAACTCCATATCTCCCAATAAAACATATTTATGATTGAAAGTCTATAAAAAAAAACGGCTCGAAAGCCGCTTTCTAATTCTGAAACTGTTAATTTTATTATATCCCGAAAGTCAATTTTGCCATAAAGTGTCTCAAGATTGGTGGTTCATAAGTAAAGGTAAGACCTTTAATATTTTTAATGTCCTTAAGAAGTTCTTTGAAGGTATATGCAATATAATCCATGTGGTCATTTGTATATACTCTTCTTGGGATTGTCAGCCTCAAAAGTTCGAGGTCTGAATGTTTCTGTTTGCCTGTGGCAGGATCTCTTCCTAGGAGCAATGAACCGATTTCAACGCCGCGGATACCGCCTTCGATATACAATTGACATGCCAGAGCATGAGCAGGGAAATGATCACCTGGAATATGAGGAAGTAATCTTTTCGCGTCAACAAATACAGCATGTCCGCCTGTCGGGAACTGAATTGGAATGCCGATTTCCATCAGCTTTTCGCCAAGATATGCGACTTGTCCGATACGATAATCCAGATAGCTTTCATCCATTCCTTCATCAAGACCAACTGCCAATCCTTCCATATCGCGACCAGCCAGACCGCCGTAGGTAATGAATCCTTCGAATGGAATACATCTGACCTGAACTGCCTTAAACAAATCTTCACGCTCTTTAATACAGCACAAACCGCCGATATTAACTAATGCATCTTTCTTGGCAGACATTGTAAATATATCACCGTATTTAAACATCTCTTTTATGATATCGGCAATGCTCCAATCTTTGTATCCTTCTTCGCGCTGCTTGATGAACCAGGCATTTTCGCAATGACGGGCAGAGTCGATTACTACTGGGATATCAAACTTTTCTGCAATAGCACGTACTTTCTTAATATTGGCCATCGAAACAGGCTGTCCACCCACACTGTTACAGGTAATAGTCACAGTTATTGCAACGACATTGTCGGCTCCAGCTTCATTAATAGTTTTTCCCAGTTTTGCTAGGTCAAAATTGCCTTTAAACGGAAAATATGTTTTAGTATCCATTGCTTTTGCAGACACAACATTGATTGCCTTTCCTCCGGCTATTTCGACATGAGCTGCGGTAGTGTCAAAATGGTAGTTTGAAATAAATATCGGACTGGTAACCTTTTTAACTTCTTTCCTTCTGTCCATCAGTGCCGGGAACAGGATTTGTTCAGCTCCGCGTCCCTGGTGTGTAGGAATTACATGTTTGTAATCAAAAATTTTCTGCACTGCTGACTCCAGCCTGAAGAAACTGCGACTTCCTGCGTAAGCCTCATCTCCCATCATCATGCCTGACCATTGCCGATCGCTCATTGCGCCTGTTCCTGAGTCTGTTAACAAGTCAATATAAACATCTTCGCTTTTGAGCAGGAATGGATTATTGCCTGCCTCAGCCAAGGCCTTAATACGATACTCTTTAGTAGTTTGTTTAATTGGTTCAACCATTTTTATTCTAAATGGTTCCGGAATTCGTTTTGGTTTTGTCATAAAAAACCTCCTTTTTTTTGGTTTGATTAAATCATTTGTATGCTAATAACACCCAGCCCGATTAAAAAGACAAGGTTTAACAAAAAATGATTATGTAAAATGCTAATTGAAAACACATGGCCTGTTTTGATCAATTTTTTAGTGATTATAATAGGAATCAGAACGAATAAGATCGTAGCTCCTACTCCCGCATAACTTAAAGCAATAATGAATATGTTTGGATATGTAATAACGATAAAGAGCGGAATAATAAAAGTCATAATAACAGGAATAACAAAGTGAGTAACAATATTTTTCCTTACATGTCCAAAGGAATCTCTGATAAAGTGATATAATGATATTGATGTGCCTAAGAAAGCGGATATTACAGTCATTATTGCTACAATGTTAACTGATGTTATTATCAAATTATTATGGGTGTTCAAAGAAAGTAGATCTAAAAGGGCTCCAACATTAGCTTTATTTCCTACAGCAAACAGTAAATCAAATCCATAAGGCCCATGTTCTGGAATATTGCCTATGGTAGCTGTCACCCACAAGATGTACAGGACAAGCGGGATCAGACTTCCAATAATTACTACACGTCTAAGAACTTTCTTGTCATAATTGAGATAAGTATGGATGCTTGGAATAAGATTGTGCAGAATAAACGCTGTAATTATTACCGGGAAAGAATAAATTATTGTTATATACTCTCCGTGCGTTGATAAATAAACTGTTTTAAGGCCGGTGAATAACATCAAAATGGAAATAAAGAAAGCTATAAGTGTGAGACCAAGGAAAATTCGGTTTATATAGTCAACGGTTTTAGTGCCCAAAATTACGAATATCCCAAAGAGCACTACAAATATAGTAGATGCCAAAGTGGTTGATATTGAGAGCATATGGTTAAAAGTCGAACCGGCGGCTGAAATATAAGCAATTGCAATTGAAGATAATGTGCACCAGAAAACAATGGTCATGAAAAACTTGCCCCATTTACCTAATGATTTTTCTGCCATCGATGCGAAACTCACATACTCGGATGTCGTCGAAATAGCTTCGCAAATCAACAAAGCAGTATATAGCATTATAGCCCATGCAATTATCAAAATTATAGTACCAACATAAACACCTACATGGACAATAACTATAGGCAAAGCCAGCATACCAGCGCCCATTTCAGTTCCCAATATCAGGAGAATGCTACCAATCTGGCGATTTAAAGAAGCAAATTCCATTTTATCCCCTTTTTTTTCTGATTGTTAATATCTCTCAAAAACGATATGAACAATCTATTCAGTAATCAATATATTTCAACAAAAAAAATAATATAGTTAATATTTTAACGCGTGGTGTCGAATATTTAACTTTATATGTCGAATTTACTGTTGACATACAAGGTATTTGCAGGATAGTTATTACTAAGCAATGACTGAAAAATAAGCACAAGACGGAGAAACCATGAAATTTTACCGCGAAAAATTTAAAGAAATCAGAATACGAAAGAAATTTCAAATCAAAGAACTTGCCGAAAAAATGGAATTGAACCGCTCTACACTGTGGCTGTGGGAGAAGGGAAAAATCCAACCGTCGGAAAAGAAAATCAAAGCTCTGGCAAAGATACTGGACATATCACTTGACATTATTTCTGATATGCAACCCGAAATTCCTGTATCAGAAACAGAAACCGGCAAATATAAAAAGGTTATTTCGTCCTGGATTTCGCTTACAGATACAGACTTGCGGAACCGGGCAAAAAACCAGGAAAAGTATCTTAACATCCTGATAAACCAGCTAAAGGAATCCAATCAGGCAATATCAGTTTTTCGCGCACTTATCAATTTCAGCGATGCCATGCTATACGTAAAGGATGTAAATCAAAAGTATATTGCCGCGAGTAAAACATTTTTAAAACTGCTTTCTTTGCCAGAAGAGCGAAGTCTTATAGGAAAAACAGACTCTGATATATTTCCCAAACATGAAGCGAAAGAAAATCTTGAGGAAGATGAAAGAATTATGAGTACAGGAAAAGCAGTCAGAAACAAAGAGAGCTTAATTCCAGGAAGCAGGAAAAAGAAATGGGGAATAATATCAAAAATTCCAACATTTGACTCCGAAGGCAAAATCACAGGAATAATCGGTTCCTTCATGGATATAACAGGAAGAAAAAATGCTGAACTTCTTATTGAACAATTTAAAAAGGGATTGGAGATAATGGATGAAGCCATCTGGATAGCAAAAAATGCAAGAGAAAGGACGGAAGGAGGAGTAGCGTTTGATCATTTTTTATATGCAGTTGACGACAAATTAAGGAAGGCATTATTAATAGAAAATAGTAATTTATCTTTAGAGGAGTTATGGAATTATGGAAATTTTTTGGTAGTTGGTAACGATGAAAGAAAAAAAATGAAATTGGATGAGTTGATTCAAAACAAGGAGACAGAAGTTCGATTCAAGTTAGAAATCCCATCAAGTCAAAAGATAATCTATGTTAAGAATAAAATTTATTATGACCCTTCATCTGAGCTTTTCGTCGGGGTAATAACCGAAGATACAGAGAGTAAAAGAGTGGAAAAAATCGTTAAAATCCTTCGCAAACGAAGAATAGATGAAGAAATAATTAATGAAGTTGTTCAGAATAGGGGGTAGATGCAAAGACCGTCTTTTTTGCCCATTTTGAGGCTATTTCGGAATATATACAAACAGTTTTTCCATTCTATGAAACTATGATCGCTGATATTTATAATAAATAAGGATGGCTACAATATTTCCATCCTTATTTATTATAAAATCCGAAATTTCAATCTATACTTAAAATTAAACTAAGCCTTATGAAACTTTACACATTGACAATTTATAAGGTAAAGTGTTTTCTAAATAATCTACAATATTTCTCCACCCTTTTCTCCGAGCAATAGATAGAGGTGTCCCAAAAGCACTTTCTAAAAAAGGATTTGCTTTATGTTGACAAAGCAGCTTTACAATTGCTTCATCCCCTCTCTGACAGGCCATATGTAATGGAGTTGTTCCATCTATTCTGGTTTGGTCTACAGCTAAATCTGGATGAGTAAGCAAGTGCTTTACAATTACTTCATGCCCTTTCTGACAGGCTATATATAATGGAGTAGCTCCATCTCTTTTGGCTTGGTTTACAGCTAAAGCAGGACGAGTAAGCAAGTGCTTTACAATTGCTTCATGATCATACTTACAAGCTAGATATAATAGCGAAGCGCCAACAGAATCAACATTTACAACTCTACAATACATTTCTTCTTGCAAATCACCAAGTTTTCCCCTTTTTTCAAAAAAAGTTCTTATTTTTGGTTTTTCAACATGAGGAGGAGAATAAACATTTAAATTAATACACATAGTGCTACACTTGTTAGCCATAATAAAAACTCCTTCTACATTCAAGTTAAATTTGTTCTAAAATTTTTGTTTAGTAATATTATGATTTATTCAGCTACTATTATTCAATTTTAATTATTTGAATTTTTGCTTCCTATTTTTTCGATTCCAGTTGTTTTATAATAAAAAGCTTGATTAGTTATACTCATAAGATCATTAGTCGCAGCCTCAATATACTTCACCAATTCAGTCTGCACTTCCGAGAGTTTGGTTTCTCTCAAAACCTCTATTATTCCAAGTATACCATTTAGTGGCATTTTAATTTCATGATTACTATAACTTGTATTAATCTTCATGATTTTCACCAAATATAATTTAAAATTAACGATTTCGAGAATTTTACTCGTTCACTAAACAAGATTCATAACATTGTGTTTGCGTGTCATATGATATTTCCTCAAAACATACTGCCCATCTAAATGTTCATCAGAAGTGAGAAGCGGATTTTTTGTTTTGTCATGATAATCAACTATCACCCAATCATCATTACGCTCTATTAGTCTTTTCCACATCCTGTCAAATGAACACACAGTTGAATCAAAAACAATCCCTACGGCGTCTTTTCCATACTCGTAAAATTCATCAGCATTAAAAACTATAAGCTTAAATTCAAATTCCATGATCATTAGCTTTGCCCTCCTTGTTGCACTAGAGATAAAAAAATAAGTATTTGCCCTTACCTCAAAAGTTTTTTACACTATTTACTAATTAATTAGTATTGTATCAGAGAATACTTATTTTAATTTTTCTCTCTTCTCTATTAAAAAAATACAATTAAAAAAAATGAAAACAAATTATCCAAATTTAAATATATTCTATTTAACTTTATCTTTATACGCAACTTTACATATATGTAAACTCAATGCGTCTTTAGGTCCCTTACTTTACTAACCTAACCTGAGAATATTTACATTTATTTTTTGAATATCCGCTACAATAACCCTGAAAATTTCAACCATGAACGAGAAGTAGAACTGCTAAAATTAGAATTTCTTTTTCTGTAAATTTACAGAAAAACTTAAACTCCAATGACCCCCGTTTTTTTGGACAGTTGCTATAAGTGTATGATTTCCTGAATAAGTATTAAATGTTATAATATTATTCAGGAGGTAAAGATCATGAAGAAGCGGTATGACAGCAAATTTAAGAGCAAGGTAGCAGTCGAAGCAATAAAGGGAGAACGCAGCATAGCAAAGATAGCTTCAGAGTTCGGAGTACATCCGAATCTAGTTGCCCAATGGAAAAGAAAGCCCTTGATAATCTACCTCAGGCATTTTTCAGCAAATCTGAACGTAGTAAGAAGAGTGCAATCCAAGAAAATTATCCTGAAGATGAGCTTCTAAGGCAGATAGGTCAGCTGAAGGTAGAAAACGAGTTTATGAGAAAAAAGTATGAACAATGGCTAGGAAAACTCGATTAAGTATGATCGACAAATCCTCTTTAGAGGTTTCTCTAGCTAGGTAATTTCGACTTTTCAGCATACCAAAGTCTAGTTATTATTATAACCGCGGTAGAGTTGG
>CAZVCD010000061.1:0-7400 GCA_964625675.1 uncultured Victivallales bacterium
CTGTTTGAAATCATGATTATGTTGATTATGAAGAAGTTAAAAAGCAAATTCCTATGCACTCAAGATAAATCTTGCTCTTGTCTTTTTGTTTTGTCGCGTTGTTTAATCTTGCTGGTTATGAGTAAGTTAAAAAGCAAATTCCTGTACACTCAAGCTATACTCAAGCGGTTTTTTCGTCCGTCTTTATATTTTTCATTTTACCATAGTTCATCACCGAGGATTTTCTTTCCAACAGCTCCACTGTTTTCAAGCATATCTTTTAATATTCCCCTGTTAGTCTTTTTATAATTGTAAGACATTATAATATAACACATTACAAAGGAATATTAAAAAATATTCGTATTTTTTGTGAATTTCATGGTTAAAAAGAGCTTTTCATACGGACTCTATTTATCATTGCTGAGCTGAGCCAGAATATTAATATCTTCAAGAGTAGTTACATCCCCTGTAATTTCTGTGCCGGCAGCTATTTGCTTCAATAATCTCCTCATAATTTTTCCGGATCTTGTTTTGGGTAATGCTTCTACAAGACGGACTTCGTCGGGTTTTATAACAGCTCCAAGTTGTTTACCTACAAACTGCCTTATATCTTCGGTAAGTTCAGATGAATGCTGAACTCCATCCATAAGCGTAACAAAAACTACTAGAGCGGATCCTTTTATGTCGTCTGCACGAGCCACTGCTGCAGCTTCTACCACTGAATCATGGCTTACTAAAACATTTTCAACTTCTGCCGTACCTATTCTATGACCTGAAACATTAATTACATCATCTTCCCGACCAACAATCCAAAAGTAACCATCTTCATCCTGTCGTGCACTATCACCAGTTGTATAACTGCCGGGATTGTCTACCCAGTAAGTCTGAATATATCTATCCGCATCATTCCATAATCCGCGAAGCATGCTGGGCCATGGTTTTCGTATAACTAATGTGCCGCTTGTGTCTGGTGGTACCTTGTTGCCTTGTTCATCTACAACCTCAGGCACTATCCCAAAGAATGGAAGCGTAGCAGAACCTGCTTTAGTTGGAATAGCTCCTGGGAGTGGTGATATCATAATTCCACCTGTTTCTGTCTGCCACCATGTATCTATAATAGGGCATTTTTTGCCTCCAATTATTTCATTGTACCAGCGCCATGCCTGTGGATTAATCGGTTCTCCAACAGTACCAAGAAGTCGTAATGATGATAAATCATGTTTTGATGGCCATTGGTCTCCCCACTTCATGAAAGAACGTATTGCGGTTGGAGCTGTATATAAAACATTTATTTTATGTTTTTCTATTAATTTCCAAAAACGGCCCGGGTCAGGATAATTCGGTGTACCCTCATACATAAAGATAGTACTACCATTGGCTAAAGGCCCGTATACTATATAGCTGTGGCCTGTAATCCAGCCAACATCTGCTGTACACCAGTATATATCGCTATCCTTAGAGTCAAGAACATGTTTATGCGAAAGTTTAGCACCCAACAGATAACCTGCGGTTGAATGTACTATTCCTTTGGGCTTTCCAGTGGAACCGCTTGTATATAATATAAAAAGTTCATCTTCACTGTCAACATATTCCGGAGCACATTCTTTTTCAACCTTTTCCATTTCACTATGCCACCATAAATCGCGGCCGGCTTTAAGGGATACTTTGTTTGAAGCATGTTTATATATAATAACTTTTTCAACTGTTGCTGTTTGCTGTTCTCCATTTTCTTTTTTGATTTCCATGGCATCGTCAATAGTTTTTTTGAGGTCTAAAACTGAACCGCGGCGGTAAAATCCATCAGCAGTTAAAATGATTTTTGCCTGACAGTCTTCGGTACGTTCTGCAACAGCCTGAGCACTGAATCCTGCAAAAATCACTGAATGTATTGCTCCAAGACGCGCACAGGCAAGCATTGCTACCACTGTTTCCGGAAGCATCGGCATGTATATAATAACACGATCACCTTTTTTAATTCCATTTTGCTTCAAAACATTTGCAAATTTACATACATTTTCATGAAGTTCTTTATATGTAACTTTTCTAACTTCTGCCGGTGATTCTGCTGAATCGGGTTCGCCTTCCCATAGAATTGCTATTTTATCAGGCGTAGTGTGAAGGTGTTTATCCAGACAGTTATAGCAGGCGTTAAGTTTGCCGCCTATGAACCATTTAGCATAATAATCTTTCCACTCGCTGACTTTATCAAAGTCTTTTTCCCATATCAGTTCGTTTTTAGCCATTTCTTTCCAAAAACTATCAGGGTCATCAATAGATTTTTTGTACAATCGTCGGTATTTAGCAATGGAACCTATTTCCGTCTTTGCTGAAAATTCTGCCGGAGGATAATAGACTTTAATTTTTTCTGCCGCGGATTTTGAAATTTTAATAAACTGCCCGATCCCTGAAGTTTTAAACAAATCTCTAATGAATTGATTTGCTTCTTTTATTTCCATATTTCCTTTGTCCACCCTGTTAGCTGTCATTACAACAACTCTTAAGAAAAGCGAAGAGGCATAATCCGTGTTACTTAAATCAAAAATTACTTTAAGAGATTTTGAGCTTTTTTCTATACCGATTAATTCATCCAGTTTATTCTCAATTTCAGTCGCAACTTTATTTGCAACGTTCGCATCTATTTTTTTGGGAAATGAAAATTCTAAGACTTCTTTTGATAAATCATAGTTAATATTCATAAATAGTCTTGCTCCTTTATTTTTTTGTTTATATTTTTACCTTCATATACAGAAAATTAGGAATATAGCTTTTGTATATTAATAAATCTTTAGGTGTACGTAATAGCATATTAAAAAGCAATTTCCTGACAACATAAATTAAACCGCAACGGCTTAAAAAATTGGACACGCCTTACCGTTTTTCAATGGTTTTATACCAAAATGTGCAGCTAAGGTTTGGCCAATATCAGCAAAAGAAGAACGGCCTCCAAGGTTAATAGGCTTGATTCCGGGACCAAACATTAATATTGGAATATGTTCTCTTGTATGATCTGTCCCTTCCCATGTTGGGTCACAGCCATGATCAGCTGCAACTACAACTAAATCTCCAGGCTGCAGCAAGGCTTCAATTTCAGGAATGCGTTTGTCAAAATATTCCAAGGCCCAGGCATAACCGGCCACATTTCTTCGATGTCCATATTTCTCATCAAAATCAACAAAGTTCGTAAAAACAAGAGTTTGATCTCCAGCTTCTTTGAGTTCTTTAAGAGTAGAATCAAATAAATTTTCAAGCCCTGGACTCTTCACCTTTTTAGTAATTCCGCAATTGGCGTAAATATCAGCTATTTTCCCTATGGAAACAACATTTCCACCGGATTCTTTGAGGTAGTCAAGCAGAGTCGGCTCAGGAGGAGGAACAGATATATCATGCCTATTTCCGGTACGTTCAAATTCTCCTGGTTTTTCTCCTAAAAATGGTCTTAATATAACTCTGCCTACATTGTACTTATCAACAATTTTACGCGCTATATCTCCAATTTCATTCAATCTTTCCAGCCCAAAATGTCCTTCATGAGCGGCGATTTGAAATACGCTATCAGCCGAGGTATAAACAATGGGTTTTCCGGTTTTTATATGCTCTTCTCCAAGCTCGTCCAGGATAACTGTTCCTGAAGAATGTTTGTCTCCGAGGATGCCAGGAACGCCTGTTTCTCTAATAAACTCATCAATAAGTTCTTTTGGAAAACATGGAACTGTTTTTGGGAAAAAGCCCCAGTCAAACATTACCGGCACACCTGCGATTTCCCAATGCCCGCTAGGAGTGTCTTTACCTTTGCTTTTCTCAATTCCATACCCATAAGCACCCTGGATTTCTCCATCATACCCCAATGAATGAGATAAAGGAGCCTTTCTACTTTCTTCTGCGGCTTTTTGAAGCCCGTAACGAGCAAAATTAGGTAAGGTTAAAGGTCCTTTTCGAAGTCCGGAATCATCAGTTTTTCCTGCTACACAATCATCGACAATATGTCCAAGAGTATCCGCACCTACGTCTCCGTATTCGTCCGCATCTTCAGAACAACCTACACCCAATGAATCAGTTAATAAAATAACAGCCCTTTTCATCGTTCCTCCTTTTTTCTTATAAATTTAACTCTATTAAAAATAGTAAAATCTAATTAAGTCATTTTTTAATTATATCTGATATATGTGATTTTAATATAGCTTTTTTATTTTTTAAAAAATATTTCTGCATTTAGCAAACTGTTTTTTTTATCTCTCTATTTATACGGGAGGTATTTATATTTTTGGTTTATTCGTAGTATTTTACCCTTAACTTTTTTATTATTATTCGAGAACCATTTAGTCTTGGGTATATAGTAAAAAAGCCTCTCAGTTATCAAGTTGAGAGGCTTTTTATATTTTTGCTTTTGCTTTAGTAACTAATGCGGTAAAACTCTAGAAATGCGTTCTCTTTTGTTTACTTTTTGCCAAGACCTTTAAACGCAATGCATTTAGTTTTATAAATCCTTCAGCATCTGCCTGATTATAAACGTCATCTGCTTCAAATGTAGCTACTTCCGAATCGTAAAGACTATACTCAGATCTTCTTCCGGCAACACGTGCTGTTCCCTTATACAATTTAAGTTTCACATCACCAGTAACAAATTCCTGGCTTTTTTCTATTGCAACCTGAAGCATTTCTCTTTCTGGGGCAAACCAAAAACCATTGTACACAAGCTCAGAATATTTTGGGATCCAGCTATCACGAAGATGCATAACCTCTCTATCCATTGTAATCCCCTCAAGTCCTCTATGAGCCATATACAGAAGAGTTCCACCAGGAGTCTCATAAATACCACGAGATTTCATGCCGGCAAAACGGTTTTCTACAATATCAATTTTGCCTATACCATGCCTTCCTCCCAAAATATTTAGTTTATATAATAATTCAGCAGGACTTGATTCTTTGCCGTCAATTTTTGTTGGAACACCTTTCACATATGAAATTTGTACATATTCTGCCGTATCAGGGGTCTCTCCAAGGGGGGTTGTTAACTGGCCAAGTGTTTCCGGCGCTTCTACCCATGGGTCTTCCAAAACTCCGCCTTCGAAACTAATGTGGAGCAAGTTTCTATCCATGCTATATGGTTTTTCATGGGTACTGGTCACAGGTATATTGTGTTTTTTTGCATAAGCAAGAAGATCCGTTCTTCCTTTAAATTCCCACTCTCTCCATGGAGCTATTACCTTAATATCTGGCTCCATCGCATATGCAGTTAATTCAAATCTAACTTGGTCATTCCCTTTACCTGTTGCACCATGACATATTGCATCTGCACCTTCCATACGCGCAATTTCTATTAATCTTTTAGCGATCAATGGCCTGGCAATGGCTGTACCCAACAAATAAGTCCCTTCATAAATGGCATTAGCCTTTGCCATTGGAAAAATAAAATCTCGGACAAATTCTTCTCGTAAATCATCAACATAACATTTGCTGGCCCCGGTTTGAATAGCTTTTTCTTCAATACCATCCAGCTCTTCTCCCTGTCCTAAATCGGCACAGAAACCAATAACTTCAGCATTATATTTTTCCTTGACCCACTTTACAATAACAGAAGTGTCAAGGCCACCTGAATATGCTACTACTACTTTTTTCATTATCTATCCTTTTAAGGTTCTTTCAAGTTAAACTTGTTTTTGTCTTTTTATTTTGTCACGTTGTTTAATCTTGTTGGCTATGAGCAATTTAAAAAGCAAATTCCTATACACTAAATTTAATTATGAGACTTAACCTTGTTGGTTATGAATATGTTATACCGGAGGTATTTTGGTTTCTTTGTGTTATTTCTATACACAATGATTTTTATTATTTTTCGAAAACCATTTCGCTTTGGGTATAAAACGTAAACTCTTATACTTAAAATAAAATCCTTTTAATATAGCCGTTGAATAACAATTTTATATGTCACTTCAGTTTTTTCTATAAATATGTTGCCATAAAAAACAATCTAGTTTATAATGAAATACACGAACAGGCTATTTACCTATACTGGGTTGTCTACAAGTAATTAAGCAAGGTGTATGAAATGAAAAAATTCCTGACTATACTTTTACTCTTAATTGTTTCTCTTGTTTTTATTAACTGTTCAAAACAAGAACCTCCCGTAAAAAATAGTTGTAATTTTAAAACTCCAACCGTTATTCAAAACTATCCAACAGACCATTTAATGGATATGAATAGTGCCGAATATTCATACAAAGCAATAAATAAATTAATACTATCTGCAAATGATACTATAGATATAGAGGTGTTTTACATTGCTAACAAACCTAATTCAAAACTTGACAACTACATTATAAAACCAATTATAGAAAAAGCCAAAAGCGGTGTTCATGTCAGAATTATAGTTGATGCAAATATGGCTAAAACATACCCTGTAGACAAATTAAGTACGATCCCTAACATAAAAGTGATTAAGAATAGTCATTATGACAAGCATGGAATTGTACATGCAAAAATAATTATAGTTGACGATAAAGTCTTTTATTTGGGGAGCCATAATCTAGACTGGATCACATTTGAATTAAATCACGAACTTGGCATAATTTACAATAACGAAAGTTTGGCAGGAACGATGAAAAAAGTGTTTGAATTTGATTGGAAAAATTCGAACGCCAGCAAAGATGATACTCACATTAAACTTGCTCCAACAAGCAATAAACCTAACCAGCAGTATGAAATTTCTATATCTCCTCCTAACATTGAAGGAATTAAATCCGACCAGGAACAATTGATAGAATTAATGAACAACGCAAAAAGCGAAATATGCATGCAGGCAATGCAGGTTATAGGAGCTGATACCTACCGCAAAACGATATGGGATAAATTCAATAACGCTATATTGAATGCCGCTAACCGAGGAGTCAAAGTAAGAATGATGATGTCAGATTGGGAGTTTACTCAGGGTTATCTAAAATGGAGCAATCAGTTTTTACAAAACCTAATATCCAAAGATAAAAATAATAATATAGAAATCAGGTATAGTTCCTTCCCTATACATAATCCCTGTGTTCCTTATTCTGAAGTTGACCATGCTAAATATATGGTATTTGATGCTGAAACAGCCTGGATTAGCACTTCAAATCTAACTGAAAGTTATTTTACAAGTTGCAGAGATTACTCTTTTATCGCCAGGAATGACAAAATATTAGGCAAGCAAATGTTAGATATTTTTAATACTATGTGGAATAGCCAATATATTACCACTTATCATGATAATGTTATAAAAATAACAAATAATACATGCAGTCCTGACAAGTAAACTTGTTTTTGTCTTTTTGTTTTATCGCATTGTTAAATTTTATTGGTTATGGGGAAGTAAAAAAGCAATTTTATGTACACTCAAATTAGTCATTACCTATCCACATAGAACAAAATATAAACGGATTTACAAAGAATGA
>CAZVCD010000061.1:7500-13228 GCA_964625675.1 uncultured Victivallales bacterium
CTCAAGCGAATAAATGATGTCTTTGAGAAAAACCCTCGAATTGTCATTCTAACATTAGGAGGAAATGATCTAAAGAATAGTGTTTCTAAAGAAATTGCTTTTAATAATCTTGAAATTATTATTAATAAAATTCAGGAAAGAGGAGCCTTAGTCGTTATTGGAGGAATACAGATCCCTTTCTTTGGAAAAGGGTATGGCAGTGCTTATAAGATACTGGCTCGAAAAACTGGAGCAGTATTAGTTCCCAATGTTTACAAAGGAATCTTAGGTCGCCCAGGGCTAATGAATGATCGTATTCATCCAAATAATGCCGGCTATAAAATTATGGCAGAACATTTTTATAAAGCATTAAAGCCATATCTTAAATCCAAATAATCTGATCGAACTGAAGCTCTTTTACTTCGCTAAAAACTCAATTCTTACTATTTCTTTTTCTGGAGGTAATCAACAATCTCCCGAGCCAGTTTAATCCCAATACCATCAACTTTTGATACTATTTTCTCAGGTGTTGATTTTCGAAGTTCCGTAATTGAGGAAAATCCTTTCAGAATTGTTTTTTTTCTCTCTGCTCCAATACCGGATATATCATCAAGAATTGATTCATTTATTCTTTTAAGGCGTATTTCACGATTGTATGTAACTGCAAACCTGTGAGCTTCATCACGAACTGCCTGAAGCAATTTTAAAGCTGCCCTGTTTTTTTCAAGAACAATAGGTTCTGAGCGTCCAGGCAAAAATATTTCCTCTCTCTTTTTCGCTAACCCAATTACGGGAAAAGCCGGAATTTTTATTTCCTTTAACGCCTTTAAAGCTGAAGATAACTGACCTTTCCCTCCATCCACCATTAGAAGCCCGGGCATTTCAATATTTTCATCTAGTTTGCGTTTATAATGCCGACCCACCACCTCATTCATCATACCAAAATCATCAATACCTTTAACTGTTTTAATTTTGAACCGTCTATAATTTTTTCTATTCGCTCGGCCATTGACAAAACATACCATGCTGGCAACTGCTACCTGTTCTCCCATATTGGATATATCGAAGGCTTCGATAACTATAGGTTTTTTCTTCAATCCTAATATATTTTGAAGATCTTCAACGGCACTAAGTCCAGAATCAGACGGTAGAGTAGCGAAACGAAAATTTCTATTCCGTCTGCCAAAAGTATCTGTAATATTTCTAATCATATCACGACGTTCTGCCGCTTTTTCAAATTTTTTCTTTTTGGCATACTCGTACATCTCTTTTTCCAAAGCAGCAGTAACTTCACTTATATTTCCAGATAATACTTCTAATAATTTTTCTACCTTAGCTAAATATTCATCTTTGGTTACTTTGCCAACGCAGGGCTCGCAGCAAAGCTTAACTCTGGCTTCCATGCAGTGTTTTCTATCACTCTCGCCCGGCTCATAGATTGAACATTGCCGAAGCTTAAAATAGGCCGATATAAAGTTTACAGTCTGCCTTAATACTCCCCCATGAGGGAACGGTCCATAATAACTTGCTCCGTCATTTTTTCTTATTCTAACCAGAGTAAGCTTAGGAAAATTGGTTTGCAAATTTATTTTTATCAATAAATAACGCTTGTCATCACGCATGAGAATATTGTAATAGGGAGCGTATTGTTTTATCAATCGTGACTCTAAAAGTAATGATTCTGATTCTGATTTAACAGTGAAGCATTCCCATGAACTGATAGAATTTATGAGGGAGCGTGATTTAGGATCAGCTCTAAAAGAACGTGATGCCTGAAAATACTGTGATACTCTACGGCGTAGGTTGACAGCTTTTCCAACGTAGATAACTTTGCCAAAACTATCCCTGAAAACATATACTCCAGGTTTATCCGGCACATCTCCAGGGTAAAAAGTTTTTTTTGAATTCATCATTGCAAGACGCAATTTTTTCTACCATGAAAGGCATGAAATTTATACTATTCATCCCTTTCAAAGTAATTGTATTTTAACATTTATTTTTTCCTGAAAACAAAAAACTTGCTTCCTACAAAGTTAAAAATCAAACCGCAAACAATACCTATTAATGTTGTGAGCAAATAATATTTTTTGAAAAATGGTATTGATTTAAAGAGAGAGACAGAAACTACCCAATTTACGATAAAACCAAATATACAGGTAGTTGAAAATGCAGTATACTGTTTGAGAAGATGCCCTTCTTTGGCATTTGCGAATGTAAACTTTCTGTTTAAAACAAAATTTACCGTTAAAGCAATAATAAAACCTATTATTAACGATATCATATACGATATATCAAGAAGATCAAAAGTAATAAACACAACAAATAGGTTAACTATTGTTCCAATACCACCAATTATTGAAAATTTAACTAACTCAGCCAAAGATTGATATTTATATTCATAAAGTCGTACTATGTGTAAAACATAATAAAGCTGCTCCTTAAGGCTCAACTTACTTTCACCATGCAAACGTTCTTGAAACTGAATTGGGATTTCTTTAAGGTTTTTAGGTGCCCCTTTAACAATAATTTCCAGACCAATCTTAAATCCAAGCGGATTGAGCAAATCATACTTGCCATCAATTATATGTTTAGGAAATGCAAAAAAACCAGCCATTGGATCAGTTGCATTTGAAAATGGACGGGCAAGCATTTTTGAAACCCAGGCATTGAGTTTTCTAAACCAATTAAAATGAGCAGCGCCGCCGCCTTTTACAAACCTGCTGCCAATAACAAAATCAGCATCATTCATAGTAATTTGATCTATCATTTCCGGAACTTTTTCAGGCGGATGACTCAAGTCAGCGTCCATTACAAGAAAAATATCTCCCTTGCTTATTTTCAACCCGGCGATAACAGCAGACGAAAGACCACGTTCGTTGGTTCTAACCTTTAGAGTTACATTGTACTTTTCGCTCAAAAGCTGGTCGACTTTTTTATCTATTCCATCATTTGAATTGTCATCGACTATAATCACTTCATAGCTATATTTTTCTTTCATAGCTTCGTCTATTTTTTTCACCAGCTCGGGTATATTTTCAGCTTCTTTGTATGTAGGAACAACAATTGATACTAATTTTTTATTCATAATATAACCAACTACCTTATTACGTTTTACTGGTTAACATTGCCTCAATAAAAATCAATGTCTAGCTCAAATATATTATAACTGAAAGAAGGATAGATAGCACTATCAATAATTCACATACAGCAATTAAAATAGTAAATTTCTATATTATCAACCTATAGCTTTCTTACCCAGCCCATAGGAATATCGTTCTCTAATCCTCCTAATATTCCATCAATTCTATTTCTTAGACAGCCTTCTATTTCAAACCCCAAGCTTTGGTAAAACTTAATGGCTTTAATATTGCTTTCACGGGCTATTAATTCAACTCTTTGAATGTCTTTCATTTCTGTTTGAACTATTCTCATAAACTCTGAAAATATTTTTCTCCCCAAAGATTCCCCTTGGCGATCCGGATGAACACAAATTGTCAATTCGGACAGGACGTGATGAAAGACTTTTATATCCGCCCTATATGCATGTATTTCAGCAGATATTTCACCATTTTTCTCTATAACTAAAGACAACCCTCTTTCTATACTTTTAGAAATAAAATTGAAGATATACTCTTTTGTAATTTCTTCTTTATTCCTTGCCAATCCTCCAGGGATTGAAGCCGTAGCTATATATAGACTGTATACCTTGTCAATATCACTGATTGTAGTTTTTCGTATCATTATACCGAAGATCTTTTTATTTTTAGTTTATCGCCAAAGGGCTACTGTCTTTGGAGGGCAATTAAACTTTGAGAGATTTTTATCTCAATTAATTTTTTCTTTATCGAAAACCATTTCGCTTTGGATATACGTTTCATTTAAGTTACAATAAGCAATGCGAAATACGGTATAAGATTAAAAATAAAAATACACATTTTATAAATCGCTATTCCTGCATAATGAATAGTATCGAATTTTTCTACAGGTATTTTGAACCATTTCCCATGCATCCTATAAATAAAATCATGTGCGAATACAAAAAATAAAAACCATAGCAGCATTAAAACGATGTTTATTATAGAACACCATAGTAAAAAGTCTTTTAGTATTTCAATTGACATTGTTTGCCACCCTTTTGATTACAATTTAATAATGTCGCTTAATGCGACATTAGTTTCCTGCATAAGGTAGTGATGAATGGTGCAGAAAGATCTTAAGTTTACCATCTTTACTTTTCACATATCCAAATGTGTATTCCACTCCTACATCTTTTCCTTTTTGGGGTATAAAAAAGTATTTTCCCATTGCTGCACCAACATCATCGTTTATGTAGACAGCTTCATTATTGAATTGAACCTTTGTCCATGGCTGTAGTGCAAAACCTTTATCTTCAGGAAATTTTTTGTTGTGCCCTATAAAATATGACAGCGCTCCCTCTTTTGTAGTTCTAAATTCTATATCTGAAGCTTTTGTTGGCTTAAAAAGAACCTCTCCCGTTTGGTACGCATATAGATTATTAATAAGTTCCTGTGCTGCTTTTTGATAATTTCCACCATCCGTATACGCTTTTCCAACTGCAACAAGCTCATTTCCCCAACCTTTTTGTGCCTGTAAAATCTCTTCTTTTGTTACTTTATATTTTCCAATACTTGTATAGCAACCTCCAATAAAAACAATAACTAAGCTTAATCCCAAAAAAATTGTTAATTGTCGGTTAACTGTTTTAAGTTTCATAGTGGTTCCTACTAGTGGTTAGATCTTACAATACCTTGCTGGTACCAATAAATACTGATATTAAATATTAGGTTTATTCATCGAAAATTCAATCATTGCGGGTATATTATTAAATATAGTTGATCCTATACGACTCAAAGAAATTTGGAGAAAAATATGCCATACTCTCAATTTGACAGAATGAAATTAAATATCTTACCTCTGAAGGATAGACCTAACAAGGTAAAAATTGAACGTGATCATATTCCTTTAACTGCAAAGCCTAAACCATTTGACAGCAAGAACACCGCTATTCTTGAAAAAACTATCAACAGGATTAAAAAAGCAAGAAAAAATAATAAACCAGTAATGCTTACTTTTGGCGCTCACTCGATAAAAAACGGACTTTCAAAGATTTTTATTGATCTGATGAAAAAAGGCTGGGTAACACATTTGGCAACAAACGGTGCTGGTATCATTCACGACTGGGAATTTGCATTCCAGGGAGAATCCAGCGAAGACGTCAGAGCAAATGTTGATCAGGGACAGTTTGGAATATGGCAGGAAACAGGCTTCTTTCTTAACCTGGCTATTATTATCGGCGCTTATGAAGGACTTGGTTACGGTGAATCTGTCGGTGCTATGATTGAAAATGAATATTTAATTATTCCTTCAATTAAGGAACTCGAACTGTTTGTTATGGATAATCTAGATAAAGATACAGACAATGCCGCTGCCGCTGTAGATTTGATTTCATCTATCGAAAAATTTAACCTTAAACCCGGCAAGCTGTTAATTCCTCATCCATATAAAGAATACAGCGTTCAGGGTGCAGCATATCGTTTAAAAATACCCTTTACTAGCCATCCAATGATTGGCCACGATATTATTTACACACATCCAATGAACCATGGCGCAGCAATAGGACGTACTGCCCAGAGAGACTTTTTAACTTTTGCAAATCAGGTTAGCAATTTAGAAGGCGGGGTATATCTATCTGTAGGCTCAGCAGTAATGTCACCTATGATATTTGAAA
>CAZVCD010000062.1:0-13168 GCA_964625675.1 uncultured Victivallales bacterium
GATATTGGATATTAAAAATAGAAAAGTTAAACTTTATAACCCTTAACTTAGTGCCATTCAGATCAGTCCTCTAGAGCAATAAAAAGAATTTTAACTGAAGATCCAAAAACATAGAAGTCATTTATTTGTGACTTAGGTCAATGGTTTATTTGAACTCCTAATTATTTTTCTCCACCCTCCCACTTCTTTTACAAAAAAATATCGTAAATAAACAAAAAAATATTGTAAATAGTAATTGAAATTTTTCTTCAATATGTAAGATTAAAGACTCATAGTTTTATATACAAAATTAAGGAGTATTATTTTGAAATCGTGTAAATCATGCACCTACTATTTTAAAACGGAATTTGGTTTTGAAAGATGTAAAGTAAATGCAGTAAAACTGAATCATGCAAATGTTTTTGCACTCTGCGAAGAAATGAAAAAAACAAAATGCGGAAAAGATGCTGCTCTGTTTGTTCCAAAAGATTCTGTCCCAGCTAAAGAAAACAGACATACTCAAGCATCATGACAGTAAAGTCTTTATAAGATAAAACTTCCTTGCAGGGAAGAACCTTGCTCTAAAAAGCAAACCCATATAACAGAGTCATTTAAAATTAGCCTGACGATGAAGAAAATATAGCAATAATTAAACCAAATATTACTCCAAAAATAATCCCTGACCAGGGACTTGATGCCATGCCTCAAGTACCGCCTGTACATTTACCGATATAACCGATAACACCACCAATAATACCGCCGATAACAATTCCTAATATAATTTTTAGTATCATTATTCGTTGATTCCTTTTTATTTATATTTATTTAGAATTTCAAGAAACTTATCGGGGGGGATAAAACCGGAAATTTTAAATAGTTCTTTCCCATCGGGAGAAAAAATAATTACAGTTGGATAACCATGAACATTGTATTTTTTTACCAATTCCTCTAATTTTTCAGAACTTCTTGTAGCATCAACCCGCGCAAGTACCCAGTTGTCAGTCAATTCCTGCTCTACCTTTTTATTTGAGAAAGTTACAGCTTCGAGTTCTTTACAGGCAGTACACCAATCCGCTGTAAAATCCAGAATTAATGGTTTATTGATTGTATTTGCTTTAGTAAAAGATCCTTTAATATTTGAACTCCAGACTAATTTCTCATAAATCTGACCAACCGGGAGCTTAACAATCCAGACAATACCAAAGGCCACCATTACAGCTCCGATAACTTTTAGATACTTAATAGTCTTATTTAATGAATGACCGTCTCCATGAAACGCACCAAATAAAACACCTGTGACAATTAGAATGATTGCAATTATTTTTGCGGTAGAGGATGGAACTGATAAAAATAAATTTAAACTAGGAAATACAATTGTAAGTAAGTATAATGATAAAAGCAAAATAGTAATACCGAGCAGACTTTTAATGACATCCATGTATCCACCGCTTTTTGGTGCTCTTACTAAACCGACTCCGACAATGAAAAATGGAATACCAAAACCTACAGCATAAACAAAAAGAAGAGCTGATCCAAAAAAAACATTTCCCGTTGCAGCCGCAATACCCAGTAAAGTTGCAAGAACCGGCCCAGTACATGGAATTGCAATAAAACCTGCTACC
The DNA here is from genome assembly GCA_964625675.1 of uncultured Victivallales bacterium. Classification (GTDB taxonomy): domain Bacteria; phylum Verrucomicrobiota; class Lentisphaeria; order Victivallales; family GWF2-38-69. The sequence goes on from CAZVCD010000062.1 coordinate 1,602, forward strand.
AACCCCATTAAAAAAGCCCCGACAACACTTCCGCCCCCTACTTTATTCAGTGCACTGCTCCATGAGTTTGGAAGTCTGAAATCGTATAGTCCCAAGAGTGAAAATGACATTAAAATAAAAAATACAGTAAAAATCATCAGAATTATAGGATTAGAAAGAACAGACCCTCCGAATGCACGACCAGTTAATGCTGCAATAACAGCTAATACAGCAAAAGTTATAACTATTCCTCCTACATACAAAAATGAACGTATTACAGCTTGTGTTTTTTTTACATCTTTACCAGCTCCTAAAACAGCCATAGTTATTGGGAGCAATGGCAGTATACAAGGAGTAAAAACACTGAATAAGCCACCTAGAAATGCAACCACAAATATCCAAAAACCACCTTTTTGAATAAGTGATTTCAAATAGCCGCGTCCTCCAACTGTTGACATTGCCGGCTCAATTATTCCGGTAGAATAAATCTGTTTTTTTTTAAATAAAGAATATTTTTCTGTGCCCAGTTTGGGAATTGCACTTTTATTGGCTGTAATTGTTTTTGTGAATGTTTTAGGTGGGTAGCAAGCAAAGGGGTCCTTTGAACACCCCTGGTATTTTACATTAACTGAGTAAGTTGAAGCCTCCGGGGTGTTAAATGTCCATTTCCAAGTCCCTGGAGGATATATATATTGTTTTGTTCCAAATGCATCTGTGTGCTCTATAGCTTTGGGTACACTGACAGGTGCGATACCTTTACCGTCAGCATTCTTAAGTTCAACAGAAGTGTAATCTTTGTAGAGATAAAAATTTTTTAAAACATTAACTTTTACACTTATATCGCTAGATGTTTCCTTGGCAGACCATTGGTAACCTGACGCTAATTTGACATCATCTTCACGTTGGGCATGCAAAACACCCACAAAAGAAATAAATGATAGCAGAGAAACGAATAATATAAAATTAAAACTTGTTTTATTTTTTTTCATCGTTTCCTTTCTTTTAGTAATCAAATTCAAGTGTAACTACAATATTCACCCTATTTTTATAAAACTTTATCTAGTGCTTCTTTGTAGGAGTCAATTCTACGAAGCCCTACTATTCGATCGACTTCTTTTCCGTCTTTAAAAAATATCACGCATGGGATACTGCTTATTTTATATTTAGTTCCCAATTCTTTGAAATTATCTATATCGACCTTTGCTACTACTGCTTTCCCATTGTATTCTGCAGCCAATTTACTTATTGTAGGAGCCAGCATTCTACATGGACCACACCAGTCTGCATAAAAATCTACAAGAGCAGGAGTTTTTGAGTTAATGATTTTTGCATTAAAATCAGCTTCTGATGTAATATGAATTAATGAATCGTCGCTATTAGATGAGACGCTTTCTTTTTTAACTGGTGCTGCTACTTCAGCAGCCTTTACTGTTGTATCTTTTGTTATAGCAGGTGCTGCCGCAGTTGTTTCTTTCACGCCAGCATCAGCCTTATTGTTTACTGTTTCATCTTTTTTTTCACAGGATACGATTGCTACAACAAGAGTTGCAAGAAGAATACATTTTATAAATTTCATTTTTTTGACCTTATTTATTTGTATTATTTTATAATGATTAATGTGATATTTTGTCAACCTAAATAATAATTCTTCCTCAATTTTAAATAAACAGTGTTGTTGTGCTTTTTTCTGACAATGCTGCAAAATTAGCTACACCAACGCGTTCAATACCGCCTATCAATTCATCTTCCTGTATTCCCATCATATTCATAGACATTTCACAAACTTGGAATTTAACCCCCAAACCTTGTGCCTGTTTCATTAATTCAGGAAGAGAATCTATATTTTTAGTTTTCATAACATGTTTCATCATGCCGGTGCCCATTCCCATCATGTGCATTTTAGATAGTGCAAGTTTTTTAGCACCACGCGGCATCATAAGACCAAACATACGGCTTATCAAGTTTTTTTTCAATCTTGGCGGGTTATCTTTTCTTAAAACATTTATACCCCAAAATGTGAAAAATATTGTAACTTCATGTCCAAGAGTTGCAAATCCAGAAGCAATTATCATTGCAGCCAGGCTTTTATCAAGGTCATTACTAAACATCACTATCGCTGAGCTTTTTTTACCGTTTCCACTTTCTTTGATTTTCATAGGAGTCTCACCTTTTGCACCTTTTTGTATTAAAGCTTCAATTGCACCTTTTTCGTTTTTAAGATCAATAAGAGTATTTCCAGTAGCACTGCACCAGGCAGGGATGTCTTTCATAAATCCAACATCGCTTGCTTCAACTTGAAGAATTTCTCCTTCTTTCAGTTTATCAATATTTTCTTTAACTTTAACTATCGGCCCCGGGCATTGAAGTCCACATGCGTTCAATTTTGTTGTTATTTTAATATTGGAACTGTCGGCTAGCGGCACGGAGTCCACTTTAGTTTTTTGCAAACCCGGCATTGCTGCACACAAATCAGGCGAAGGAAAGAATAGTTTATAGGCTTCATAACCACCACTTAGGTTTTTTACTTTGAATCCACCTGCACGTAAAATCAGTTCGGCCAAATATCCCCTTGCTCCCATTTTGCAGAAAACAATAATCTCTTTATCTTTCGGAAGTTTGTATAAACTGTCCCTTAGTTCTACTAACGGTATATATAAAGAGTCTTCTATCGTTCCACATAAAACTTCATCCGGCTCTCTAATGTCCAGTAAAAATGAATTTTCCGGAATATCGTCGGGGGTTACTATTTGCGAATCACCTCTTAATATATTATTACCAACAAAGCCCACAAAGTTTATTGGATCTTTCGCTGAACCGTATGGTGGAGCATAAGCCAGTTCCAATTCTTCAAGGTCATCAAAAGTCAATCCGTTGCGAATCGCTGTTGCAAAAATATCAATTCTCTTATCTACTCCATCGTTTCCTACAACTTGTGCCCCCAGGATTTTACCAGATTTATCAAATAGAACTTTTATAAGTAATATATAACCGCCTGGGTAGTAAACTGCATGCGAGTTAGGAGCTATGTATAGTTTTTGATATTCAATCCCCTCCTGTTTTAAACGCTTTTCATTTAGTCCAGTTGAGCTTGCTGTTGTTTCAAAAATTTTGCATATAGATGTGCCAAGACTGCCTTTATATTCAATTTTCTTTCCAAAAACATTGTCAGCTGCAATTCTACCCTGCTTATTTGCGGGACCTGCCAAAGGTATCATTACCGGTGTGTTTAATACTAGATCATTTACTTCTATTGCATCACCAATTGCATATATATCTGAATTACTTGTCTGCAGTTGTTTGTTTACAACAATTCCACCACGCTTATTCAATTTTAGCCCAGCAGCTTTAGCAAGCTCAGAATTTGGACGGACACCTGCCGCCATGATAACAATATCAGTATCTATGGCTTCGCCTGTTTTCAGTTTTACAGAAAATGTTGTGTTATTATTCTTTTTTATTTCTGTAACACCATTATCCAAATAAAGATTTACACCATGTAATTCCAGTAGTTCTGAAATAGGCTGTGTCATTTCTGGATCAAGCGGAGGAAGTACTTGAGGAAACATTTCTACCAATGTTGTATCAATCCCCAGTTCAACAAGATTCTCAACAACTTCTACACCTATAAATCCACCACCAACGACGACTGCTTTTTTTGCTCCCGAATTAATCCGAGCAATTACTTTATCCATATCAGGTATTGTTGTAAGAACCATAACTTCCGGGTCATCTGCCCCGGGAATAGGAGGCCTCAGCGGCGAAGAGCCTGGAGACATAATCAACTTATCGTATGTTTCAGTATAGGATTTACCTGTTTCAAGGTTTTTTACAGATATAACTTTTTGGGCTGGGTCTACAGATGTTACCTCACTACGAATACGTACATCAATATTTGCCCAGCCTTTAAGTTTTTCAGGAGTCATTACAAGAAGGCTCTCGCGTTCTGGGATTACTTTTCCTATGTGATAGGGTAGGCCGCAGTTTGCAAAAGAAATATATTCACCTCTCTCAAACATTATTATTTCAGCATTTTCATCTATTCTTCTGGCACGTGCTGCTGCACTGGCGCCACCTGCTACACCGCCAACTATTAACAATTTCATAATATACCCTCTGGGCTTGTTTTATTTTTTATAGAATTTAAAAAAAAATGAGCTTTTAAATTCGTAATATCGAAACATTGAGATATAATGATAGATGTAGTTGTTAAAAATAGCAAACAATATTTATGTAAAACTTAAATAATATGTTGATTTAAAAGGAATAAAAAATGAGTAAGAATAAAAATAACAAAATAGAAAGAATGAGCGATAACTATTTAGAAGTAGCTGCTGACTGCTTAAAGTTAATGGCTCATCCTGTTCGTTTACGTATTGTTGAAATTTTGTCGCAGGGAAAATTTGCGGTACACCAAATTGCCGAACAGTGTAATGTTGCTCCAAACCAAACTTGTGAGCACTTAAGACTTATGAAAAATCATGGTTTGCTTGTAAGCAAAAGAGAGGGACGAACTGTTTATTACAGCATAACCTCGCAACAGCTCGTAAGCCTGCTTAATTGCATTAGAAGTAATTGCCCATGCACTGAACTAAAAGCTAAGACAACTTAAAAAGCTAACTCCGATACGCATAGTATTTTTATTATAATGAATCTAAAAATCTATATAAAGTAGCTCTTCCTACGCCAAGCATTTTGGCAGCCTGGAGTTTATTTCCTTTTGACTTAACCAGAGATTCTCTAACCGAATCTTCAGTTAGTTTTTTCTTTTTAGGAATAATTTTTTCAGTTTTTTCTACATTTGAATAAGATATATCTTGCCTAAAATGAGGAAAATGCTCCGGCCTAATCTCACCATTCTTAGGGGCTTTTATCAATGCAAATTGTAACCAATTCTGCAACTCTCTTATATTGCCGGGCCAGCCATAATCTACAAGCACCCCAAGAGCCTCTTTTGAAATAGTAACATTATCATCCCGTTCCTCATTCTTTAGAACCCGCTTCAATAATTCCCTTGCAATTAATAAAATATCTCCTCGCCTATCTTTTAGCGATGGCAATTCAACCGGCACTACGCTTAGCCTATAAAACAAATCTTCGCGGAAGTTACCTTTTTTTATTTCTTCCTGCAGGTCTTTATTAGTTGCACTGATGATTCTAATGTTTACTTTGATGGTTTCCTCTCCGCCAACTTTCTCAAATGTACCTTCCTGTAAAACCCTTAAAAGCTTTACCTGCATCATTGGCGAAATATCTCCTATTTCATCTAGAAATATTGTTCCGCCATCCGCAAGTTCAAATCGTCCTTTCTTATCACGTATAGCTCCGGTAAACGAACCTTTTTTGTGACCAAACAATTCACTCTCAAGCAAAGTTTCAGGAATAGCACCACAATTAACTGTAACAAAGCGTTTATCTTTTCTGTATCCTTCATTATGTATTGCAGAAGCCACAAGTTCTTTGCCGGTACCACTGGCGCCGTAAACCAAAACCGAAGCTTTAGAATCAGCAACGCTCCTAATAAGTTCAAATACTTCCAGCATTTTAGGGTCCTTACCAATTATGCCGGAAAAACTATGTTTTGTTCTTAATCTCTGTTCCAGATAAGCTTCTTTTGTTTTATCTCTGAACGATGCAAGAATTCCGATCAATTCGTTTTGATTTCCCTTAATTCCGGTTACAGACATTTCTATATTCTTTTTTGCTCCAGATTTTGTATATATCTCTGTATCATATTTAGTAGAATCAAAAACAGGGCACTCTCCATCACAGAAGGCGCATTTAAGGCCACAGAATTTTCCTGGAAAAGTATCGTGGCAGTCATGCCCTATTACCTCAGTTCTTGTATAACCGGTAAGTTCTTCAGCAGCTTTGTTAAAGTAGGTGATTTTCCTATCCATGTCATGAGCAATAATTCCCTCTCCAAGACTATCTAAAATAAAGTGTGTTGTTTTAGTCGCATCAAATAAAGCTCCTAGATAATTCATATCACATAGACTATCCATCAATTTCTCAATTTCATCTCTAAGCACTCTATAAACAGAAAGATCATCACTCTTCTTTATATCTCTTATTATAGAATCACTGATATTCAGTTTTATTCTTGTAGGGTATCCTGGAAGAAAAAGACTTTTCTCTTCAATTTCCTTAGAGACAAGTGAGACAAAAATATCGATTGTTTTGAAAGGTAATTCAGATATTTTTTTGGGGTTAGTTAGTTTAATACCTATTTCATTCATTACGTTTTGAATATTTTGATCTATTTTTTCAACATTCCCGGTATTTATTGAAAATACCTTAAAACCTTTGCCTTTCAGCCTCTGTAAAGCATAAGCGCCGGCTATCTGATCAAGTGCAAGGTCTGAAGAAGAAGCAAATAATATATTTATCATAGAAACCTCTGTTTTTATTTATTGCGGTGTACGGGCGTATTCAATACGCCCCTACAAGTGTATATTTCATTGGATGGATCCGATATACCACCTGGGATTATTTCAATAATTCCATGAATATGATTTGGCATAACAACAAATGTATCCATTTTTGTATGATTGCGTATTTTCTCAGATTTAATCCATTCGCAATCTTTCCAAATACCATCTCACGATTATGGGTGCAAATGGTTACAAAATAAAACCCTACCTGTGCATAATCGTAACCGTGCAATCTAATAGAATCTCTATCGTGTTTTTGAGAATTATATTGCATTTTATTATTCTTCTACGATGCATTGAACCTATTTATATTAAACTCTAAAAATGATTCATGTCTCATTTAAATCAGCAAAGAAGTGTCTCATGCACTAACAATGAGACATATTATACAGTTTTACAAGGTCTTTAAAATATTATTAAAGGCAATTATCTACCGACTAAATAAATATTTTTATTTTTTTGAACTCAAAAATGAACTTTTGTTCTTTTTGTTCTTTTTTTGGCACGAAAATAGCTATTAATTATTTCGAAGTTCTAAACTATAATTTAAAGTATTGAAAAATAATGAATAATGAATACAATAACAACTTGCTAAAGGCTCTAGACCTATCAGAAGAGTTAAAAAAGATTGCTCATAAAGGTCTTTCTGAAAGCAATGATGATAACTGCATCCAATTATTCGGAATGATAAAAGATAGTTGTTACAAAATTAAAAATGAAATAGAAAGGAAAGTTGATAGACATAAAAAAGCCAACAAGTGGGTTTAATTATACCAGCGGTATTTGTATTTTTGATTTTATACGGGATTTTTCTCAGTTATTTTTATTACTAATCGAAAATCAATTCGCCTTGGATTTTTTAAATAAAACTCATATATTATTCACTTGTTTGCATTATTTTAATCAATTCAAAAAGGGATAATCTCATGAATATTAAAATGCAAAAAGCAATAAACGACCAGCTCAACTTTGAGCTTTATTCATCCTACATCTACCTGTCAATGTCTTCATATCTCAAGTCTCTTAACCTTAATGGTTTTGCGAATTGGATGGAGATACAGGTTCAGGAAGAAGTAGCACACGCAATGAAATTCTATAATTTTTTACACGAAAGAGGTGGAAATGTAGAGTTTCAGGAAATACCAAAACCTAAAACAGAATGGGATTCCCCATTAGCTGTTTTCCAGAATGCTTTAGAGCACGAAAAGATAGTTACAAGCAGAATAAACAAATTGGTAGATTTGGCTCTCGAATTAAAAGACCATGCAACCAATGCACACCTGCAATGGTTCATAAGCGAACAGGTTGAAGAAGAATCAAATGCTTTAGGCATAGTACAGCAAATAGAAATGGCTAAGGATGCACCTAGTGGCATGTTTATGCTGGATCGTGAGTTGGGGCAGAGAGTTTATACTCCCCCCGGGGCCAGTAGTAATCAGTAGGGGCGCAATGCTTGCGCCCAATAATCAGTAACAATTAAATTTAGAAAATTAACAATCGCCTTAGGCGATTAAAAATGACGAATAAGGAGTTTGAAAATGAAAAAATTTGTATGTTCAATATGTGGTTATGTACACGAAGGAAATGAACCACCAGAAAAATGTCCGCAGTGCGGAGCACCAAAAGCAAAGTTTAACGAACAGAAAGCTCAAACAGGGGAGTTAGTCTGGGCAGATGAACACAAAATCGGCGTTGCAAAAGATGTGGACAAAGAAATTCTTGATGGACTTCATGCTAATTTTACCGGTGAATGCACTGAAGTTGGAATGTATCTTGCAATGAGCCGCCAGGCTGCTCGTGAAGGCTTTCCTGAAATAGCTGAAGCTTATAAAAGAATAGCCTGGGAAGAAGCTGAACATGCTTCTAAATTTGCAGAGTTGTTAGGCGAAGTTGTGGTCGCAGATACCAAGGAAAACCTTAGGGTCAGAGTAGAAGCAGAGCACGGTGCATGCCAGGGTAAAAAAGACATCGCAACATTAGCAAAAAAACTGAATTATGATGCGATACATGATACAGTTCATGAAATGTGCAAAGATGAAGCCCGTCACGGCCAGCAGTTTGCCGGACTACTAAAACGCTATTTTGGTAAATAGAAATTATTTGATTTATTGCAGGGTAATGCCTTGTGCTTGCCCTCTTTTTCAATTATGATATGATTACACTTAAAACAACAATGAAGAGGTATTAAGATGAAAAAATACGTATGTGACGTATGTGGTTGGGAATATGACCCCAAAGTTGGAGATCCTGATAATGGAGTAGCTCCAGGAACAGCTTTTGCTGATATCCCCGAAGACTGGGTTTGTCCTGAATGCGGAGCAGACAAGGATAGCTTCAGCCAGGCTTAATGAAGCTTGCCACATTTTCATAATTATCCCGTCATTATGTTTAAAAACGTTTGACGGGTATTATGGTTTTGATCATAATTGATTACGATAGTTACTAAATTCAAATTTATAGAAAACAAGTTAAACTTTTCCTATTACTTCTCTTTTTCAAAATTTTAACTTATTCAATGGGAGACAATATATAATGCCTAAGATTATATGGGATGATAATTTGTCAGTAGGAATAGAATTAATAGATAAACAGCACAAAGAATGGCTTAAACATTTTAACAGCGTAGCAGAAGCCATAGAGTCTCACTGTGTTGCTTCACAGACGGTCAAAACCCTCAATTTTCTTATCGACTATACTGAACTTCATTTTTCAACTGAAGAAAAAAATATGCTAAAAAATAAATATCCAAATTATGAAGAGCATAAAGAAAAGCATGATGAATTACGGCAAACCTTAAATAATCTTGTAAATGAGTACCGTGATGAAGGTCCTACAAACCTCTTGGTGAATTCCGTTGAAACTTTGATGAATAGCTGGTTTGTTAAACATATCCAGGAAACAGATAAAAAATTTATTGAGTACATTAAAGAAAATAGATTAGAAGTTTCTGAGTAATATTTATAGTTACATCCAACGCGAAATGATTTTATTTATCCCTGTGGGTAACGGGGCGAAAAATAATAAAAATAATTGAGACTAAAAATTTTGGGAAAAAACTAAAACAAAAATACCTCCGGTATAACAATTAAAAGAAGAATTTGGAAAAATGAAAATAGGAATAATCGGTGCGGGACATGCAGGTGTAGCAGCAGCTCAGACTGTTGCAAAAACAGGAAATGAAGTAACTTTATTTTCTAATGAAAATTTTATGCCCTATTTCAGACCTAGAATACCTGGAATTGCATTTGGTCAGGTAGATGCTGACGCAGCTATTATGCAGCCGTTAGACTGGTATAAAAATCTAAACATTGACCTAAAATTAAATGAGCCTGTTGCTAAAGTCACGTCTGACAAAAAAATCATAAACAAAGATGGCAAAGAATATAGTTTTGATAAAATTATAATTACTGCAGGCGCCGTTCCTATCATCCCGCCTTTTGCTAAAAATTGTATAAAAGAATCAGTTATACCGTTATGGGATATTGAACACGCTCAGGCCATCCATAAGAAAATTGATAAAATTAAAAATATAGTAATTATAGGTGGCGGAGTTATTGGAATAGAAGCAGCATTAAGAGCTGTTGATGCAGGTCTAAAAGTTACTATTATTGAACGTCTTGGTTGTTTAATGGAAAGAAACCTATCTGCTAAAGCTTCAAATTTATTAGCTCATATGTTAAAAAACAAAGGAGTCAAACTATTTACAGGCCACACAGTAGAAAGTATTGACGATTCTTCAAGTTTAGTTAATATCGCTACTGATAAAAAAAAGGACATTAAAGCTGACCTTGTTATACTTTCTATAGGCAATACTTTTAATATGCAGTTTGCTGAAACTTCAGGCCTTAAAACAGATAGAGCCGTAATTATAGACAATCACATGAAGTCTTCTAACAAAGACTATTTTGCTGCAGGAGATATAGCACAACTGCCGGATATAATTAATGTTTGTTCTGCCATAAAGGCTGTAAAACAGGGAAAGGTGGCAGGTACTAACTCTGTCACTGATGAAGAAATGACAGCATATACTCCTGACACGGTCAGCGTGCTGCTTAAATATAAAGAATTTCAACTGTACGCTATTGGAAAAACTCCAGGCAAAGATGACCTGAAAGAAGAAATACTTGAAGATAGGACTAATGAAATTTATAGAACTATTACCAAACAAGGCGAAAAGATCGTAGGCATACAGATGATTGGCAGTCTTACTGATTACAAAAAATACGAGAAAGAACTATCATGAAAAACTATAAATTCAACTTAAGTGAAATTTTTGAAATAGCAGTACAAATCGAAAGAAATGGTGCTGATTTTTACAGAAAGGCTGCGTTAAGATTTAGTGACAATACTGAAGTAGAAAGCCTCCTACTTGAACTCGCTGTTCAGGAAGATGACCACGAAAAAACATTCTCAGAGATTTTACAAAGAGTATTAAAAAATAATGACATCAATACAGGAGACGAATTAACACGTCAATACCTTGATGCAATTGCTGGCCAGTTTGTTTTCAATAAAAGCACAGCAGAGGGTGAATTAACAGATGAAATGTCCAGGCAGGACATTTTTGACTCGGCAATCCTAAAAGAAAAAGATTCAATTGTATTCTATGTAGGATTAAAGAATGCTTTAACTTTGAAATCAGACAAAAAATCGATTGATCTGATTATCGAAGAAGAACAGAAACACCTTATAGCATTACAAAAATATGCAGAACTGCTAAAATATAAAAACGAAATATATTAATAAAAAAATATTTGTACAGGAGCATAATTATGAGTAATAAAATGTTAAAAGAAAATATTTACTGGGTTGGATACGTTGACTGGGACGTAAGAAATTTTCATGGTTACAGCACAACTAAAGGCAGCACATATAATTCTTATATTATCAAAGATAAAAAAATAGCTGTTATTGACTCGGTAAAAGCGCCATACGCTGATGACCTAGTCAAAAACATTCTAGAACACACAGATCTTGATAAAGTAGACTATGTAATCTGTAATCATGCAGAGCCTGATCACTCAGGATCAATTCCTGTCCTCATGGATATTTGCCCAAACGCTGAACTTGTATGTAACGCAAAATGTCAAAAAGCTTTGTCTATGCATTACGCCACAGAAGGCTGGAATTTTAAAATAGTTGATGAAAGCAGTGAAC
>CAZVCD010000063.1:0-13105 GCA_964625675.1 uncultured Victivallales bacterium
CTTCAGAATTAAGCTCAACAGTAACGTTCCAATTTAAATAAATTAAACAAAAAAACGTGTATTATTTGATATCCGTTTTTTTTCACTAAAGGAAAAATGATATGAAAAAATTTCTTTTGTTATTATCGCTGCTTTTTGCAGTCAGCTGTGTTTCTGCTATAAACAATAATAATCAGCAGGCTAATGCGAAAGAACAGGAATATAAGATTTATCCTGAACATTTAGATTTTTTATGTGAAAATGTTGAGCTGCCCAATGGGAAACAATCACTTCTTACACATATTTATTGTGAAGCTCCAGATTATGAATATGCTCCTGCACCAGGCGAAGGTATTTCATGTATAGATGATGTTGCAAGAGCTGGCGTATTTTATTTAGATTACTATAACTTAACAAAAAAAGCTGAATATTTGGAAAAGGTGAAACGCTGTGCTGAATTTGTACTGTATTTACATCAGACAGACAAAGATGTTCCTGGGTACGGATATTTCTATAATTTTGTATACAGAAAAGATGGAAAGCTGATTATTAATAAAGATGGAATAACAAGCAAAGCTGAACCCGGCTGGTGGACATGGCGCGCAATGTGGTTCCTGGGGTATATTTATCCTGAGATGAAGGAAAAAGCACCTAAGCTGGCAGAAAGAATTAAGCCCGCGCTTGATTTTACTGTTCAAACAATGATGAAGGATTTTACATTTGACGGAAAAATTAAAACTGAAAAAGGTATTTCCTACGCTGACTGGCTTCCTAATGATGCCGCCGATCAATCTGCAATAATATTAATGGGATTAGTATATTACCGTGATATTAATACTGATAGTATAGTTGATACTTCGGTTGTGTCTGTAATGGAAAAAATAGGAAATGGTTTACTTGTAGGTCAGGTTAAAGATAAAGAATCTGATGTTTACGGAGCTTTATTATGCTGGAAAAATGCTTGGCACGGCTGGGGAAACAATATTGGATACTCATTACTGCTTGCGGGCAGGAGCTTAAATAATCAGAAATATATAGATGCAGCTCTTCTTGAAATAAATAACTTTCAAAAATATATGATTAATATTGATTATCTGAAAGAATTTAATTTAGAAAAAGTAAAGAATGAACCAGCAAAAATTATTCCCGAGACAGAAAGAAAATTTGAACAGATAGCTTATGCTATGAGGCCTATGATATATGCCTGTGTTGAGGCTTATAAAATAACTAAAGATGAAAAATATATTAATCAGGCTGATGCATTAGCCTGCTGGTTTTTTGGTAAAAATCCAGCTAAGGTTGTAATGTATAATCCGAAACCTGACTTACGAAAAGGCCTTGTTTATGATGGAATTAATTCTGCTGACAGCTGGAATAAAAATTCAGGGGCTGAGTCGACCATTGAAGCACTATTGGCTTTGCAGGAAATTCAATCTGTAAAAAATATTTAGAGGTATAATAAATGTTTATAAAAAGATGTGAAAAAAACCCAATAATTTCTCCGAAAGATGTGAAGCCGAGTATGCCGGGATTTAAGGTCGATTGCGCTATGAACGCGGCTGTTACAAAATTTGACGGAGAAACTCTGCTTCTGTTGAGAGTCGCTGAAAGTGTCATCTCTGATAACCCGGATATTATCAAAATTCCTATTGTAGAAGAAGAAATTGGAAACTGGAAAGTTGTTGTAAAAGAAATCAATAAAAAGCTTGAAAGCTATGACTTTTCTGATTCCAGAGTTGTAAGAGTAAAGCCTGGCGATAGAACTGTAGTATACCTAACCTCTCTTTCTCATTTTAGATTGGCTAGAAGTAGTGATGGTGTGAACTTTAAAGTTGATGAAACTCCGTTTATGTTTCCTGACACAAAGTATGAAACATTCGGTATGGAAGATCCTAGAATAACATTGATAGAGGGAAGGTATTATATCAACTATACAGCAGTTTCACCTATTGGTGTTACAACTGCGCTTGCTGTAACTGATGATTTTAAAAAAGTAGAAAGACTTGGTATTATATTTGGACCTAATAATAAAGATATGTGTATGTTTCCTGAAAAGGTAAATGGCAAGTACCTTGCGCTTCATAGGCCTACACCTAAAGAGATTGGGACACCTGATATGTGGTTGGCTAAATCAGACAACCTGCTTTATTGGGGCGATCATGAACATTTCCTGGGAGCTTCCAATGATGATTGGGATAATTTCAAGCTTGGTGGGGGTGCACAGGTTATTAAAACAAGTAAGGGATGGCTGCAGATATATCATGGTGTGGATTCAACACAGAGGTATTGTCTGGGGGCTATATTGATGGATTTGGATGATCCGATAAAGATTATTGCTAAATCTAAAAAGGCTTTACTGGAACCTGAGACTGATTATGAACGTGAAGGATTTTTCGGTAATGTTGTATTCACCTGCGGTGCTTTAATTGAAAACAATATTCTTAAAATATATTATGGCGCTGCAGACGAAGTTATGGCACTGGCAGAAATTAGCATGCCTGATCTATGGAAACATCTGGGGGTTAAAGTAAAACTTCAATCAGAACAGAAACGTGTAGGAGAGTTACATTTAGAATTCAGAGATAGACTTAAAAATAATAAATTTTCTGCTAAAAAGCTTATTTTTGAATGTGTTGAAGGTAAAGATGTATATAATATTACTGTGCCATTTAATCAAAATGGAAAAGATATTATAGCCGGGAGGGTTGAAAGTAGAGATTCCGAATATTCAGAGGTCGTATTTTTTGAAGAAAATAATGATAAATGGTACCCTGTAAAAGGTGCTACGAGATATAAATTGCAGGATCCGGCTATTTCAATTATCAAAAACGAACTCGTGCTTAGCGGTGTTGAAGTTTTTGATCATCCTACTCTTAAGGACTTTTTATGGTATAAAACTGTCTTTCTAAAAGGAAAAGATATCTTTTCTCTTGAGAAATTTGCAGAAGGTCCGAATGGAATGAAAGATATTAGATTTGTTGATTTGAATAACAAAATTGGTGTTTTCTCTCGTCCTCAGCATCCGGAAGGAAAAGTTGGTTCACTTGGTGGTAGAGGAACGATCGCATATTCTGAAATTGAAACTCTCGATAATTTTAATTCAAATGTTATTGAAAATGCTTATCATTTATCAGATCAACTTCATAATGAAGAATGGTTAGGCGCAAATGAAATTCATGTATTGAAAAATGGACTTTTAGGTGTTTTAAGCCATGTAGCTAAGTTTGATGAGAAACAAGACAGACATTACTATTCATCTGTTTTTGTCTTTGACCCAAAAACTAAAACTCATTCCACAATGAAAATCATCGCTGAACGTAATATGTTTGAAGATGGACCATCTAAAGCTCCAGACTTAAAAAATGTTGTTTTTAGTGGAGGACTTATAAGAAAAGAAAATGGCAAAGCTATTCTTTATGTCGGTACAGGTGATACCGAAGCTCAGAAAATCGAAATTGATGATCCGTTTGTAGAATATGAATTATTGTAGCTAAATTTAATGTATAGGAATTTGCTTTTTAACTTCTTGATAGACAACAATATTCTTAATTTTCATATTTTCCTTGACAGAAGTACTCTGGAAGTTTTTGCTAATGACTATCAAATCTCAGGTACTGCAAGATTTTATATTGATAAGGTAAACACTGATATGAATATTTCGGATGATAATGCAGACAAAATACAAAGTATGGAAATCTGGAAACTACATTCCTGCTGGTAAAAAAACGTGCCGGTATATTTTAACTTTTGTGCATTATCGAGCTTAATTGGTGTTGGATGTCGGGGAAACTCAAAAAAAAACATAATAAAATTGAATTTAGGTTTTGATAATTATTAGCTTTTCTATTAAAATGAAATTAAAAAGGAAAAATAATTATGAATCGTAAAAGTGTGTTTTTAATTGCTGTGTTGGTTTGTTTTTCGTTAATTTTTCAGACCTTGGCATCTGAAAATGTAAATGTTAATAATTTTAGCGACGTTGAAAAAAAAGTAACTGCATTAGGTGAAAAGTATGGAGTTAAAAATGTAATAGTTGCATTTGATATTGACTGCACACTCCTGACACAGGCTGATAATTTTGGTGGTGTTATATGGTATGATTGGCAGTCTGGTTTACTTAAAAATGATCCAGATTCTCCATATTTAGTAAGTAAAGATTTTGGAAAAATGCTTTATACTCAACGGATGATTATGTCATTCGCCAAATCTTATCCTACAGAAGCAGATATCCCTGATATTATAAGAAAACTTCAAAAGGACGGCTTTACAATGATTGCATTAACTGCACGTGGTCCTGAAGGTAGAGATTTAACTGAAGCACAGTTAAATGCCTGCGATTTTAATTTTGAGAATGATTCTTTCTCAAAAGGATTTCCTAGTGAATATCTACCATATATCGTTAATGATCCTGAGAAATTTGGTTTAACTGCTGAAGATGTAACTAACTTTAATTTGCCTCCCCCAAGAGCTGTCAGTTATTCAAATGGAATAATGATGGTTTCCGGACAAAACAAAGGAATAATGCTAAAAACACTTATCAAAAAAACTGTAAAGACTTTCAAAGCTGTAGTTTTAGTCGATGATGGTAAAAAGAATACTGATAATATGTATAATGTTTATAAAGGAAGCGATATAGATGTTAATTCCTACAGATATTCATTTGATGATGCTTTAAAAAGACAGTTTGAACAGTCAAATAAAAATAATGTAATCAAACAATGGATTGAGTTTAAAACGTCTATAGAGACTATTTTTGGTAATTAACGTTAATCTTTAATAATCCAGTGTTTAGTGACGCTGGCTTATAAATATTATTTTTACTATTTACTGTTATTGGAATTTATGGGGTCAAATTTTTTTAATATAGGATCACTTAGAAAAATGCATGTTTGTTTTATTGAGGACACTCCTTTTTATGGAGGTGGACAGGAATGGATGATAGATACAATTTCAGAATTTATTCATTTAAAGCATAAGGTAAGTGTTATTGTTCCTGAAGAAAATCTTTCATTAATTGAAAGATGCAAGAGTGATGGAGCAGAGGTTTTCACCTATTCCTGGAAAGAAATTTCAAATCATAGACGAGTTTATAAAAAAGTTTGGGTAGATTGTCTAAAAAATGCTGATATTGCTATTTGCAGCGTGCATCCCCCAAGAAAAAAATTTCACTGCATAAAATTTGCTGCAACTTGTATAAAGAAGGCAGGAAATAAAACTATTTTAATACCAAAAACCGGCACCATTGTCCCTCATTATTTAAGAGAGTACTATTTACCTGATCCAAAAGTTGATATTGATATAATAACAATAACAAAGTTTACTAGAGATTATCTGATAGATCACTATAATATACCTAAAAAACTAGTTAAACTCATTTATCAGGGGACTAATATTAAAAAATTCAAGAGAAGTAAGCACACTTTTATTGAAGCTAAAAAAATATATCCCCTGCCGGATAAGGCATCTCCTGTATTAGGTGTTATCGGTAAATTTGAAGAAAGAAAAGGTCATAGTGTATTACTTAAAGCTGTTAAAAAACTTATAAACTCAGGTTTACCTGATATTGTTGTTATGTTTGTGGGAGATGGCCCCCTTGAAAGTAAATTAAAGAAGCAGGTTTCTAAAATGGAACTGGCTGACAATGTTCTTTTTTTTCCTTTTACTATTACACCAAACTATATTTATGAGAGGCTGGATATGCTGATTCTTCCAAGTCTATATAAAGAAGGTTTGCCAAATGTACTTCTTGAAGCTATGGCTATGGGAGTTCCTTGCATTGCATCCAATATTGCAGGTACTTCTGAAATAGTACAGAATGAAAAAACAGGTTATTTGATTGAACAGGGTAATCATGAAGAACTTGCATCAAAAATATTAGAACTCTGGTCTGATCAGGATAAACTTAAAAAATTTGCTAAAGCATCAAAAAAGATGATTACTAAGCGCTTTAATAGAAGATTTCAAGCAATCAAATATTCATATTATTTAGAAAAAGCATTAGAAGAAAAAAAGAATAAAAAGTAGGGGATATAATGATAAAACATATAGTTTGTTGGAAACTCAAAAATAGGAGTTTGCCAATTGATAAGAATGAGGATGCACTTTTAATTAAACAGACCTTAGAAAATCTTATGGGTAAAATTCCGGGGTTACTGCATATCGAAGTGGGTTTTGATTACAGTTGCAATGAAACTTCCGGGGACATAGTTCTGTACTCAAAACTAGAATCAAAAGAAGCTTTGGCTAATTATCAAAATCATCCTGCGCATGTGGCAGCTGGGACTATTGTCAAGCCACGAACATGTGAAAGAAGAATGATTGATTATGTAATCTGAGAAAATCTACTACTTGCCTTTATCCAGGTGGATTTCGAGGCGCTGGAATGTAGGAATATCGAGGTCACTGCCTTTATACATAGTGGGGCTTGTGCTTGTAAATATGCCTCTGCTTCTATTCTCAAAGGGAAGCTCAAGCTGTACGGTCTCTCCTTTTAGCTTGCTTATGTTTTTAATAAGTGCTGCTTTAGATGCCTTATTATTTTGTATCTTCTGTGGTTTATCTTCAATGGGTATGGCCGATTCATCAAAGATAATAGGAATAGCTGTAATTTGAGTTTTTCCTTTGTATAGCGGATCTGTATTTGCTCCTACAATGATTTGAGCTTTTTTATTAGCGATTTCAGTTATGGATTCAAGGGTGTGTTTCATCTCAGCTATTGTTAGATCATCTCCTCCAGTAATTGAAACAATTAAAGCATCAGCTTTTTTTATTCTTAACCTACCACCTAATAATGGTGAATTTAGAAGCCTTTTCAATGCGAGGCGTGTACGAGCAGTACCTTCTTCTGTTTCAGCTATTCCTACTCCAATTCCACATTCACTTTTTTGTTTGCATAGTAGGCCGTGCAGATCGCAGAGATCTACTGATATCTGATTATTACACCGCAGGAGTTCTGCTATTCCCAGAACAGTTCGAGCAACTTCTATATTTGCTTTTTTAAATGCTTCTTCAAAGGGGGTAGAGGCTGAAAGAGATGAATATAATAGATCATTTGGAATTGGTATTATTGTACTTGAGGTTCTTATTAATACTTTAATTTGATTTTCGGCTGTCTCTCTTTTTCCGTGGCCTTCGAATGCAAAAGGAAGTGTAACAGTGAATATTACCGGGATATTTTTTTCTTTGGCAAGTCTTGCTACTACCGGTGCTCCGCCAGTAGCTGTGCCACCACCAAAACCGGCGACAATAATGAGAAGAGAAGCGTTAGATAAAAAGTTTTTGATTTGGATATTTGTCTTATGGGCCAATGCCCTTTCTCCTTTGATGGTATTTCCACCACATCCTAATCCATGAGTCCACTCTTCACCTATAAGAAAATTATTATCCAGCTTAGAGGAGTTTATAGATGCTTTGTCTGTATCTACCGCTGCAATATCAAGCCATGAGGCTTCCGGTGTTTCACTTAAACTATTTACTATTTTTACACCGGCCCTGCCTAATCCTAGTACTTTTACATTTTCAGTTATTTCGGCATAAATCGGTTTTGTGCTGCTATCCATAATATCCTGTGCTAATTATTTGTGTCATTTATAATGGTTTTCCAGGTTCTTTTCCAGAAAGACCATAGTTTCTGATCCAGTTTTCTTATTAAAGTGCTTGGTGCATTGTATTTTTTTGGTTGAAGTTCGAGTGCACCATAACGCAAAAGGCCGAGTGTTGTAAGAGAACCGGGGGAGTTTAATAAAATATCTGGTCCGCTAATATCGATTGGTGTTCCAATTCTTACCGGTGTATCGAATATTGAACTGATTATTTCTTTAATACCCGGTATATTTGCTGCTCCACCACATAAAACAATGCCATTGTTTAAGAGAGAGTGAAGTTTACGTGTCTTTAAATTTGCATGAATAATTTCAAAAACCTCATTCAGCCGCATTTCGATTATCCGCTCTACAGTGGTTATAGGTATTTGTCTTGTTTCCAAGGCCCCCTTTAATTCTATTGTACTGTGTCCTTCTGATTTTCTGACATTAGTTACATTGTTGGTAATAATATTTTTTGCTGCAGAAAGGCCTATGTCTAATCCCAAATACAGATCATTTGCCAGATGGTCACAGCCTATGGTAATTACATTGCTCTCTTTAGCTATGTAGTTATTAAACAGAATATATTCTGTTGTTCCGGCACCCATATTTATTGTTAGCGTTCCGTGTTCGAAATCGTCAGATGTCAGTACGGATAACGAAGATGCCAAACCGCTGAAAACTGGGGTAGGGGTTTCAAAACCAATGTCTTTCAATGTATTTAGGAAATTCTCTAGGCGGTTGTTATTTGCATAAATAATATGAGAATATGCTTCTAGTTTGGATGCAGTTTGTCTTATTGGATCATTTACATGGTGCGTGCCGTCAATTATAAAGTGTCCATCAATTGTATTGATAATAACACTTTCTGTAGGGGTAAGGAGTCCTCTGGCACTTTTTAATGCTTCATTTATATGAGGTAGTGTTACAATGTGGTCATCTGAGTCGATTATAACAGTGCCTGCACCCTTTTTTGAGATAATATGATTTCCTGTTACAGCAATATATAATGTTTCCGGATCAATAATATAACCTGATATTTTTTCTGCTTCCTTGACTGCTTCGTTCAGTATGCTGGTGACTTTTATCATATCAGATATTTCACCCTTGATCACACCTTCTGAGCTTTTTTCAGAATAACCGATAATATTAATAGTGTCTGATTGTGAGTCAGTTTCTCCTATAAATACTCTGATAGTGGAAGTTCCAATATCCACTGCAGTTATAATAGTATTATTTTTCCCCATAAAACTTCCTGATGTAATCAGTTGTTAGTAATTCGTTATGGTCACATAGACAGACAATGTCTGTCTATGCGATATCTGTTTACATGTACTTTGTCACATACAGATGATTCTTTTTATTTTTTTCTTTCCAGCCTTGAGTATACTATCATTATTAGTAAAGTCTTTAGCTGTAACGTTATAATTGAAATCAGAAATTCTGACTTCATTTAGATATGCGCCACCACCTTTAATTAGACGCCTGGCTTCACCGTTACTGGAACAAAGTCCTGATTCTGACAATAAAGAAATAATCCCAATGCCTTCATCCAGCCTGTTTTTCTCGATGCTGTATGATGGTAAATTAGCTGTACCGTCGGATGTTTTGATTTTAATAATATTACTTGAAGTGCAAATTTTATTGTTTGTGTCTGCAAAACCGAATTTAGTTCCCGCAGCAAGGTATGCTTTTTTTGCTTCTTCCTCGTTATGCGCCAGTACTGTTGCTTCATATGCTAATATTTCTTTTGCTCTGTTTATTTCCGGCGGCTGTAGTGCTCCGAGTTTTTTAACTTCTTCAGTGGGAAGTGATGTGAAAAGAAATAATAACCTGCCAACATCTGCATCATCAATATTTCTCCAGAACTGGTAATAGTCAAAAATAGAAGTACGGGAAGGGTCGAGCCATATGGCTCCGCCCATGGATTTTCCAAATTTTTGTCCGTTACTGTCAGTTAAAAGGGGAAAAGTTGTGCCGAAAACAGAATTTCCGGTTACCCGGCGGACAAGTTCCACTCCTGATACAATATTTCCCCATTGATCCTGTCCACCAACCTGAAGCTTACAGCCGTACTCTCTTTGCAGATGGAGAAAATCGTATGACTGAAGTATCATGTAATTGAATTCAAGAAATGATATTCCTGTTTCCATTCGCATTTTGACTGAGTCCATTGACAGCATTCTGTTGACGCTGAAATGGCTGCCGATATCTCTAAGTAAATCTATGTATAAAACATTGCAGAGCCAGTCCGCATTGTTTACAAACACAGCATTCTTATTGTCAAAATTGATAAATTTACTGAGCTGTTGCTTTAAAGCTTCTGCATTTTCAGCTACAGTTTCTTTTGTTAATATTGGTCTGGCTTCCTGCTTTCCTGAAGGGTCACCTACAAGGGCAGTAGCTCCACCAACAAGGATGATAGGCTTATGGCCGGCCTGTTGCAATCTGCGAGCAGCCATAACTGGAAGCAAGTGTCCCGTATGAAGGCTGTCCGCGGTTGGATCAAATCCTACATAAAAAGTTACCTTTTCTTCGTTTAGGGACTTTTTGATAGCTTCACTATCCGTTAGCTGGTAGAAGAAGCCGCGTGCTTCCATATCTTCAAAACATTTAATTGTCATTCTTTTATTCCTGATCATTTTTCTTTAATTTTTTGTTGTCGTGATCTTTATCATTGTCGATCATGATTAAAGCGACAATATAAAAATATAGTACATTATTGTTTTTATTCCATAATTTTAAGACATGGTAAATGAATTATTTATTTTATAATAAAAAGGTAAAATTTTGATTGTATATCTTGAATAAATTTAAATAGGATATTATTATTGCAGAATAACTTAACTTATAATTAATAATAAAAAAGAGGGGATGAAAAAGTGGAATCTAAAAGTCATAATAATGCAGAGGAACATTTGCCTCAGACAACAGCAGAATATATCGCTCTTGAAGATAGGTATGGTGCAAAAAATTATAAACCTTTGGATGTAGTTTTAACTCGCGGCAAAGGGATCTGGGTTTGGGATATTGAAGGTAAAAAATATATGGACTGTTTATCTGCCTATTCTTCTGTTAACCAGGGACACTGTCATCCTAAAATAGTGAAAGCTATGACAGATCAGGCCCAAAAAATGGGTATTACATCAAGAGCTTTTCGAAATGACCAACTTGGTCTATTCTATAAAGAAATTTGTGAATTAACCGATTCATATATGGTTTTACCTATGAACAGCGGAGCGGAAGCAGTTGAATCCGCAATCAAAGCAGTTCGCAAGTGGGGATATACAACTAAAGGTATTCCTGATGGACAGGCTGAAATTATTGTATGTGAAAATAATTTTCATGGACGTACTGTTACGGTAGTTGGATTTAGCACTGAAGAGCAGTATAAGAAAGGTTATGCGCCTTTTACTCCTGGATTTAAGGTGATACCCTATGCTGATGCTGATGCCTTGGAAGCTGCAATTACTCCGAATACAGTAGCTTTTCTTGTAGAACCAATACAGGGTGAAGCCGGAATAATTGTTCCGCCTGACGATTACCTGAGTCGTGTTCGTGAGATTTGTGATAGAAAAGAAATTGTATTTATTACTGATGAAATTCAGACTGGTTTGGGGCGCACAGGTAAACTGTTTGCTGAAGAACATTATGGAGTTCAGGCAGATGTTACATTGATAGGGAAAGCACTCTCTGGCGGAATGTATCCGGTGTCGGCAGTCCTTTCTAATAAAGCGGTTCTGAGTGTTTTTCATCCAGGCGATCATGGCAGTACTTTTGGTGGAAATCCATTAGGCTGTGCTGTAGCCCGTGCCGCATTAAAGGCATTGGTTGAAGAGGGTATGATTGAGAACGCGGCGGAACTTGGTCCATATTTTATGGACAGGCTTAGAGGTATTGATACACCTCACGTGAAAGAAGTTCGTGGAAAAGGCTTGCTGATTGGCGTTGAACTTCATCTGTCAGCAGGTGGCGCACGTCGTTTCTGCGAAGCTTTACAGGCTGAAGGCCTTTTGTGTAAAGAAACACATGATAATGTGATTCGTTTTGCGCCTCCTTTAGTTATTACAAAAGAAGAACTTGACTGGGCTCTTGAAAAAATAGAGAAAGTTCTTAAAATGGACTGAAAAAACAGCGTAAAAAATCTTTTTTAATAGTGCGAAAGGACGGATTATTCCGTCTTTTTGCTTTTTTATAATCAACAAAGTTAAACAGAACGACAAAACAAAAAGACAAAAACAAGTTAAGCTTATTTTTTGATTGGAACTTTTACATTATGCAATGGGAAAAAGGTAGTTACTGTGTAACAGATGATAAGAACAGGTTGGATTTTGACTTTTATAAAAAATCTATGAAAACAACCTACTGGGCACAGGATAGGACTGTTGAAACGATGGAGAAGTCCATGGAAAAATCGACCGTTTTATCAATGTTTCATAAAAATAGACAGATTGGTTTTGTTCGTCTAGTTAGTGATTTTGTCACCTTCTCATGGATATGTGATGTTTATATACATCCTGATTTCAGGAGGGGAGGGTTGAGCAAATGGTTAATGGAGTGTACACTTGAACATCCCTCAGGTAAAACACGTATAAATATACTTGCCACAAGTAATGCAGCGAAGTTATATGAAAAATTCGGTTTCAATACTAGTGAAAAATTGATGATTAAGAGAAATGATAACATTATGTGAAGAGATGTTGTTCAAGTATTATCTTTACAAGCTTTGTAAAAAGGTATGAAAAAGTATTTGTGCTTTCAAAAAATATTATTTCAGGGATAGTTTTTTAAGCAATACCCTTTATAATTAACAGATAAACTTATTCTGGGAATAAATATTAATAATTACCAAAAAGAGGATTTTTAAATGAAAAAATTGTTGTCAGTATCACTTTTATTGGTCTGTTTACTATGGATCGCACCACCAAGCTTTGCAGCAGCAGAAACACCTTCATCAGGGCCATTAAGAATTTGTTTTTGGCCTGGAGTCTGGTATTGGCCTGCAGATCAGAACATTTATGGGCTAAGTTTAGGTTTAGGTAATTATAACTCTAAGGATTCCGGTAATATTGTTGCAGGGCTTGACTTAGGGATTATTAGCATGACAGACAATGTAAAAGGATTAAGATTATCTGTGTTCAATAATGGTGAAAATGCCGCTGGAGTAGAAATTGGGGTTGCTAATATATCTAAAAATGTTTCGGGAGTTCAAGTCTCAATTTTAAATCAGGCAGCAGACTCAAGCTTTTTTCAGCTTGGACTTGTAAACCAATCGACAAAAGGAAAAGGTGTACAAATTGGGCTTATAAATATGATGGATAATGGTTTTTTTCCTATCTTTCCTATTATAAATTGGGGCTTTGAGAAAAAGTACTAATTGTAAATAAAATTATTATAAAAAGGCAGCAATATTATTGCTGCCTTTTTTACATACCTCTTAATTAGTGCTTGGGAGAAAACCCCCTATTTTTTGGGAAAATATGTTTTTGAGCTCAAAAAAAATTAAAAAATTATGAAATGATTCCTTTTTGATAGTTATTAAC
>CAZVCD010000064.1:0-13062 GCA_964625675.1 uncultured Victivallales bacterium
TTTGTGTTAAGTCAGCTTCATCAGCAATTCTAACAACCAAATCTCTCTTTGTCATTGATATATCCTCTTGTTTTAATAACTTTATTTTTAACTCGGTTAGAAAATAAACTCGAAAATGCTTAAAGGCAAGCTTTTTATGTATAAAAAATAGAAAAAAATAATAATAGAAAATTATATAGAGAAAAATATATCTAATTGCCTTTCAACCAAGTAGTAAAAAACTCTTTTGCCATTGGGGCATTTGTAAGCCCTCCTGAACGGCCGTTTTCAACAGAAACTACAATAGCATATAAATTATCTTTATATTTTCCAAAACCGGTAAACCAGGTATTTTTGGTTCTGTTCTTCGGCGATCCAACTTGAGCTGTTCCTGTTTTGCCATATAGCGTAATAATATCACTATTAGCTCTTTTGCTGGATCCGTTAACATCGTGTACAGATTCATACATGCCCTCCCTCACAATATTAAGTTGATCCAGTGTAACAGGGAGCTCGTTGACTTTTTGAGGTACGGCTGAATAGAGTTGTTTTTCGTTAAAATTATATATTTTATTGACGAGAAACGGTCTCCATATTGTACCTCCATTGGCAATTGCGGCAGTATAGATGGCAGCCTGAAGAGGGGTAATTGTCAGCATTCCCTGTCCAATTGAAATTAAACCGGTATCAAAAATAGTCCATTTCGTTCCGTTGCGGCGTTTTTTCAACTCCCGTGAAGGAAGTTGTCCTGAACGTTCGGGTAAGCCTATTCCTGTTTTTTTGCCAATGCCGGTTGCGCTGTACATAGCAGCAATTTTATCTAAACCAAGTTTAAGCCCGGTTTTTACAAAGTAAACATTGCAAGAATCTCTTATTGCATCAATCATGTTTTCATTGCCATGTCCACCATATCGCCAAATCCAGCAACGAATTTTGCTATTGCCTATCGGGGCTGCGCCATCACAGTAAATTGTTGTATTCGGGTCAATACCATCTTTTAATGCGGCCAATGCTACTAATGGTTTTATTATTGAACCTGGCATGTACTGTCCCATCAATGCTCTATCAAAGAGAGGCTTGGCAGGGTCATTAAGTAGTAATTTCCAGTTAACAGTACTTATACCGCCAGTAAAAAGGTTTAAATCATAATTAGGGGAAGAAGCCATTGCAAGAACGGCGCCTGTGTTAGCATTAAGCAGAACGAGAGAACCTTTTTTACCTTTTAGAACTTTTTCAGCAGCCTGCTGAGCGTCCCAGTTTAATGTTAGTTCAACATTATTTCCATTTCTTGGAGGACGTGAGACTCCCAAATCATCGTGAACATATCCTTTTACATTAACCCGGAGTAAGTTATTTCCGGCTTTCCCTCGCAATCCATTGTAGCCTGGACCTATTTTAATATTTTTATCGAGTGATTTTTCCAATCCACTGCGCCCTTCCATATCTGGGATATAATATGAATAATTAGAACGATCCGGCGCTTTGCCAGCATCATCTTTTCCTGTGTATCCAAGTATATGGGAAGCGGATTCTTTGTATGGGTAATATCTGGCAGGTAATGCAATAATGTCCATGCCCGGTATAGGAGGAGTGTATTCAGAAGCTATGGCTAATTCTTTTTTAGTTAAGTTGGTAAATATAGTAATTGGCATAGCTGGGCGGAGGTTCATCTGCCTTATTATATTGTTTTTTGTAATATTAAGCTTTCGCTGAATAGCAGTAGCAATTTCTTGAGCGCGCTTATATATATGGTTTACTGTTTTTGTGCGTCCATATTTCCGCATTTCTGCCAGATGAAAAACAATATTATAGCTCGGTATATTGTCAGCAATTATTTTACCATCAGAAGATAATATTATACCGCGAGTTGCTGGAACACGAATTTTGCGAATCGACTGAATTGCAATTTTCTTTGAATATTTATTAGTGCTCTCAATTTGTAAGCTTCCTAATCGGATGATCAATAATAAATATGAAATTGCAATAATTCCCACTAAAATAATGACTCTAAATCTTTGTGGAGGTTTTTTATTCAACTTCAATTTACTTTCATTTTAAAGTATAGGTGATTATTTTTTAACTTATTTATAACCAAGAAAATATAACAACGCAATAAAATAAAAAGGCAAAAAAGTTTAACTTATTCTTTTTTTTGAGTTAGTATATAGACTAATTTTTAGCTTTAAATTTATAATATCTAATAGCAAAATAGTTATTGGCAATAAAACTGCGCCGAAAATTATGGCTCCCAACAAAACTAATATATTAGTGAAAAAAATTATAAGACCACTTTCGTACAAAAAATAATTTATTAAGAGAATTGGAAACGTGTAAATGAATGAGACTATACCTCCGGGAAGCATTTGCAAATGAATACCTTTTACTACTCCTTTGTGTAGCCAAAAAACTGAAAAAATCGAAATGAAAGAGAGCGTTATAGGTGATATATAAAATGTTCGTGCATATAGAATTTCTAAAAGAAAACCAGCAATTACAGCAAGTATAATTCCGATTTTTAAGTTATATATCATGGTTAAATAGAATATTATTATAGCTGTAAAAGGGATAATAATGCCATATGAGCCAAAAAGCAATTCACAAAAAATAGATAAAAACAAAAGCAGAAAAATATATGGTAAATGTATCATTATTTTTTTACCAGAATTAAAACAAAATTCAAATGATTCAAATCAACGGCGGGCTTAAGTTTTGCCTTTGCAAATAAATTGTTGTATGATGAAGTGCCTGTAGAATCTTCTTCCATAATGCTGCCGACAATTAAATTAGGCGGAGTTAAAGTGTTCATTCCAGATGTTAAAACAGATGAAGAGGGATTATAGATCAAATCTCTAGGAAGGTAACTGATTTCTGACCAGAATTCTCGTCCGGCTCTCTTTCCTCCCATAAGCACTCCGGCAGCTCCGTTTTCCGGAATTAAAACGCTAAGGCTACATCCGTTACTGACAATGGTATTGACAGATGCGGTGTGTTTTGATAGAGAAGCAATCCTTCCAATAACTCCAAAATCTAATTTTCCAGATGTACTATTCTCTCTAATTCTTGCTAAAACGACTGCACCGTTTTCTATACCGTCATTGCTTCCTTTATTTACCGTAAATCTGTTAAACCATTCAACAGGGTCTCTGTACATTATTTCAGCAAAAATATATTTATAGTCTGGATTAGCTTTTAAATCTAACAACCTTCTTAATTCGCAGTTTTCATTAACGACTGTTTCTAAATATTCACATTTAGCAGATAGCTCACTGTTGATCTTTTGTACTTCAAAAAGTTCAGCGGTTAAAACGTTTTTACTTTTTCGAGCAACGGCTTTCTGATCAACAATATTTTCTACTTTTAAAACCAAACTGAAAAAAGGGTAGAAAAAATCCGCAGCTATTCTATGAACAACACTGCGCGTGTGTGGAAGCAGCATTATAAGAATAAGCAAAAAAAGAAAAAAAATATAAATAGCTTTTTTGTTAATCATTTATATCGGAGGTGTTTTTATTTTTGGTTTATCGCCAAAGGTTTACCCGCCTTTGGCGGACGATTAAACGTTGTGTGTTTTTTACTCAATTATTGTTATTATTTTCTCCTACGCTAAAGCTTCGGAGGATAAATATCGAAAATCATTTCGCTTTGGGTATAAACAAATTGTACATAAATCAATTATTTTTAGAAGCCGGAGCATGAAAACCTTTGCCAAGTGAATAGCAAAGGCTTTATAAGGCGCGGTTCATATTAATGTCATGTCACTATAATTATAGTAAAAATAGTGTATTAAAAGTTAGTATTCGTTATTCTTCTTCAGGCTGAGGAAGAATTTTTATTCCGTGTTCATTGCTCCAGTCAATATTCCACGATTGGGCCAATAATGGATCGGTTGGCTTTCCCCATTTGTTAAAATCAATTAATATTATTTGATCTTTTGATGTAAAATATATATCCAAAGCAATTGTTTCAGAAGGTAAAAGCCATGAAATTTCATCTACGAGCTCCTCAGCTTTTGCCCAGTATAAATCTTTTTTTGCATCAAGTCTATGGTAATAACGTTCTTGCCAATATTGACTCATTAAAGAGAGTTTTCCTTCGTAAATGAACAATCTAAACTCCCTATAATGGGTCATATTTCTGAAAGGCCTAATACAGAGGCATTCAAATTCTCTGTTTTTTGCGGCAGTACGTATTTTTTCGCTTTCAGTCAGATTACGCCATGCGCTTGTTGCTGAATAAACAGCACCTTTTTTTGAAGAAAATCTTTCTGTATCAGTAGGAGCAACTGTATCAGCAAAAACAAAAGTATTCCCAGAAAAAGCATTTTGAGCTTTAGATATTCTGCTTACAATGCCGTTGACTTCGCTTTCATCTGTTATTCCTTTTGCTAATAAATCAAGTTCAGCATCCTTTAACATTACAAATGTTGTAGGGAACGTGTAATCAGCCAAGGTAGAGTACCAGGATGAAACTTCATAGTGAACCGTTTCTGTTTTTTTCATAATAAATCCTTTTATATGTTAAGTTTTCAATTTTTTGGTAATTTTAAATTGTTATCTTTATCGAGATTTCTTAGTTTTTGAGTTATGAAAATTAAATAAACTATGAAAGATATTAGAAATATCGTTTGGTATTGGAGCCAAGGTAATTCGGCAATAGTAAAAATTGTTCCTATTATTATGCCTGGGAAACCTGCGTAAATAGCTGTCGATAAAAAAGCTTTAAATTTTAAATTATATAAAGCCGCTTTACGTGAAATAGTATAAATTAATGCAAAAAGAAGTGAATAGAAAATAGAATTAAAAACAATTGTAATGATAAAGCGCATTAGTATACCAAAAGCCGACCAGTAAAAAATAGAATCCGAATGTTGTAATAGACTATTATTTTCATGTAAATTTAATACGCCTAATAATGGCATATTCGTGGGGAGAAAGAATGAAAACCGCAAGTGCCTAAAGTCATTAACTGTACAGCTTTTTAAGTATGAAGATATTTCATCTTTTGATACCATTCCAAACCAGGTATGCGAATCTAAAGACATTAAAGCCTGGTAAACAAAGAAATTAGAATCATCCAGCTTTATCCAACCAACAATACTGTTAGGCAGCCATACAAATCCAGAGCGGTTTAATTTATCATCAACACCAAATTTTTTGTCCACAGGCTCTTTAGGAAAATAGTTAACTTGGACGAAATTATAACTCAGACTCCTTGGAGATTCAGGTTTTTTTTCAGGGTAAACACCTGTTTTTTTAACTATGACGTTTCCAAATTGGTTTTGAAAATAACCGGCGATGGAGTTAATATCTCTTTTCATTCCTGAAGATTTTGCTAAAACAAATACAAAAGCACACAGTATGCTTAGCATGATAAGATGTCGAAATGTCCTGAACAGCGAAAATTTAACTATTTTCTTAAAAACATCTGTTCCGGTACAGACTGAAAATAAAATTTTTAAAAAATTATTATTCATGATATATGTTTAATTAATAAAACCTTTTTTTGCTAAATGCTTTTTTAGCTTATCCAGCTTCTTAATAATTTTTTTATAGTTTTTTGGTTCTAGCCGTTCAATAAAAAGTTTTCCTTTTAAATGGTCTACCTCATGTAGAATTACTCTTGCCAGGAATCCCCCGCAATCAATATTAATAGTTTCACCTGATAACATTTGAGCTTTTAAAGCAATCCCTGTTGGCCGGGTAACCGGGGCGTATATCTCTGGAACGCTCAAACAGCCTTCTTCTGCAGTAGATTTTTCCGAAGTAAGGGACATAATTTCCGGATTTATAAGCGTAATAGGCATTTGAGGAAGAAACAAGGCTTCACCCGGAGAGATAGAAGGGTCGTTTAAGTATTCAGGAGATAAATTTATTACTACTAGATTCAAGTTTTGGCCTACTTGAGGAGCAGCGAGTCCAATTCCATCATACCTATGCATGGCTTCTATCATTTCTGCAGCAAGATTCCGAATTTCTTTTGTTATAGTATTAACTTTGGAAGAAACCTTGCCTAAAACAGGATTCCCATAATATTTAATCTCTAATTTGTTTTCTATCATAATTATACCAAAGGTATTTTAAATGTTTACTAAAACTATTTTAATTTAGACAAAAATCGTATACACACATACTATTAAATATAGTATACAAAATAGATTTATTTTAGGTAAGTTAACTTAATATTAAACAATTTCCAGTAATTTGCGATATACGGGGGGATTTTCACTTTTGCTTTATTCGTAGGAATTTTATCTTCAATTATTATTAATAATAATAAAAATCATTTTTCACTGAGTCTAAATCGAAAACCTGCCTAAGTTACAAGTCATAGATTTTGTCTACAGGATAAGAACCAATAATTCTAAAGGAAGAGCATGCTTGTTGAATTTTAGTAATTGTGTTATTAATATGGCTGTTTGCTGAGTTTCCATCAATATCAACAAAAAATGCATATTCGGAGGGTTTGCCATAAATGGGCCTGGAAATGATTCTGCTCAGATTAACTTTCTCTGTTTTAAATGGTCTCAAAAAGTCATACAAACTTCCGGGTTCGTCCTTTAAAAATGCTGAAATGCTTGTTCTAATTTTATTGCCGGCAGGTTTGCCTGGAGATAAAGCTAGAGTGTAAAATTGAGTTATGTTCGGAACATCCTGTTCAATTGGATACTTTAATATATCGAGATTGTATATTTTTGCGGAATCTGGCGATGCAATGGCAGCCGCATTTTTTTCTTTTGATGCTTGTTGTGCAGCTCTGGCGGTGCTTGAAACAACTATTTTATTAACCTTTGGCATATTTTTTCTAATCCATGAATCACAATGAAATAATGGAACAGAATGGGAATACACATCGTTAATTTTGCCACCAGTTTTTCCCAGGAGGGCGAGTTTAATGTTTAAGCTGATAGATTCTTCAATTAATAAATTAAATTTATTATATATAAGAATATCAATTGTTTCAGGTATTGGACCTCCGGAAGAGTTTTCTACCGGGACAAGTCCACGCCTGTTTGGAGCCCCAGCGGCAAATGAACATATATCCATGATAGAAGACATGGGGACTATTTTTACTTCATCTCCAAAGTGCTTTTTGGTAATAATATGAGAGTATGTGCCTTCCGGGCCTAAAAATGCAACTTCTTTAATTTTATTCATGATGTTCAGTCTTCCAGTTTAAATTTGCCATTATCTAGTTTTATTTTTTATTTTATACCCTTTACCCACCCCTTAATCCCCTCCGAGGAGGGGAACTTATCTGCTACCCGTCCAAAGGTGGAGGTTTGTTCTTGTCCTTATCATCCAATATATAGAGGGATGAGCCTCTCTCAGCTCCCCTACGGAGGAGAACTTATCTATTGCCCGTTTAAAAGGGGATGAGCCTCTCTCAGCTCCCCTCCTTGGAGGGGCCGGGGGTGGGTTTTCATTAATCTCCGTCCCCGGGAAAGAATGTTTTTATCTCTCTCTTATCAACATAAAATATTATTTTTCAAATTTTGTAACTACAAGATCAAGGCTTCCGTCTTTAAGAATTGCATTAACCTCAGTTCCCTTAGGTATGTTTGAGCTTGTTACAACCTTTTTAGTATTTTTTAATGTGATAATTGAGTAACCTCTTTTTAAAACAGAATCCGGGCTTAAAGTTGTAAGCTTTCCTAAAAGATTGTCAAGCTTATTTTTTTCTCTTTCTAATTTTAGTTCTAGAGACTGGCGTATTTTTGTATAAAGATCATCTATATATTGCTGTTTTTCAGTAATAATGCGGGCAGGGTCTTTAAAAACATAAGAATTGGCTGCCCTTTCATAACGCCTTCTAATGCGTTCAGTATACAGTTCCAGTGAATTACGAAGCCTTCTTTTTAACTCTTTGATATTCTGTTGTAATTCTTCTTGTCGACCTATAACGAGTTCTGCAGCAGATGATGGAGTTGGTACTCTAAGATCTGACACAAAATCACAAATAGTAAAATCTATTTCATGTCCTACTGCACTGATTACAGGAGTCTTGCTTTCAGAAATTGTTCTTGCTAAAGCTTCACTGTTAAACGGCCATAAATCCTCTATGCTTCCGCCGCCGCGAGTAATAACGATTACATCTACAGGAGAAAATCTGTTAAAAAAACGAACACCTTCTGCAACTTTCAGCTCTGCACCTTTCCCCTGTACTAATGCAGGGTATATGCGGATATGAATATTTGGGAAACGTCTGTTAATTATATTTAAAAAGTCTCTGATCGCTGCACCACTTGAAGAAGTAATTACACCAATACTTCTTGGAAGTAAAGGGATTGGTTTTTTTCTGCTTTCATCAAAAAGACCTTCAGCAGATAACTTTAATTTAAGTTCTTCAAATTTGCGCTGGAGGTCACCAAGTCCAACAGAACGAATACTTTTAATGCTGAATTGATATTCCCCTCTGGTTTCGTATACTGTTAACTCTCCAAATGCTTCTATTTTTTGACCGGTAGTTAGGCGCATTTTCCTTACAAATTCAGATCCCCGCCAGAAAACGGCGCGAATTTGTGATTTTTTATCTTTTAAAACAAAATATACGTGGCCGGATCGGTGAACCGTAAGTGTTCCTATTTCGCCTTCAAGCCAGAGTGGAGCAAAACCACCCTCTATCACCTGTCGCACAGATGAATTGACTTCCGAAATTTTCCAAATGACTTCTTCCATAAGTTACTTAATCTCTCGCTTTTTAAGTGTACAGGAATTTGTTTTTAACTTCTTTATAATCAACATAATAGTCATTTTAAACAGAAGTAAAAAGGCAAAAACAAGATTTATCTTGAATCCAATATTTAGTAATCTACACCTTTTTTACAAATGTTCTAATTAGACATTGTCAGAAAAGGTAATGCACTGGTATTTGACGGGAAAAAATAATTAATATCATACCGTGAATTAACGGTCTTGTTGTAGTATTCGTTTTTAGTGCCACCCCGGAGAATTAAGAAAATTTAAATGTACAGGAATTTGCTTTTTAACTTATTTATAGTCAACAATATTAAGTAACGTAACAAAATAAAAAGACAAAAACACAAGTCCCCCAGTCATCCGACGGGGCTGGCCGTTGAATAACTGGGAAGATTTATCATTGATAATGATACTTTGTCATTGCCTATGCTACAATAGATTTTATCAAAACCAAAACAGTATTTTATATTACAACAAACTAATTTGACTGAATTAATTTTATTCTATTGCATGTTAGTTATTCTACAGTTGTAACATAACAAAATAAATGAATAAATAAAAACTTATAAATCAAAATTACATGGCTACTGGAATTACTTTGTAATTTGTGGTAATTTTGATATGTTGAAGAAACTAGAGGAAGAGCTTCAATTGGAACGGATATAATAATTTATAGCCAGTTTTTATTGCAGAAGAATTGAACCTTTTAGAAAGATAAATAGATTTGTATGCTTGATTTTGATAAAATTTTTGATAAAAAAACAATCAGCTTGTTTTTGTTATTTTTCTTTCTCTTTGCTGTAGCCTCTGCCTCTTCTCGAATTAATATAAATGCTGCTCACTCAATTAAGTTACTGCCTAAAAAATCTTCCGAAGCTGACAAAAAAATTAAAAAATCAGATGGCATGCAAGTTTTGAAAGGTAAACAGTATACTGGAATTATCACTCCGATCGTAGTAGAAACGATTTCATCGGGCACAGACGCGTATTTTTACGGAACGGTTGAACGGGTAGCAAGGGTTGGATCTATTATTAAACCCCAGATTACTGATATGGAAGGGAATGTAGTTATAGAAGGTACTATTGTTATGCAGCAGGGTACTAAGTACTGGAAAGAAATTGTTGAAGGAAACAAAGAATCACTTGTAGCATCTAAACAAAACCTAAAAACGGCTACTGAAAACATTGAAAGATACAAAAAATTGTCGAAAGATGGAGCAAGAAGTGTTCAGAGCTTCCAAGCTTACCAAAAAAAATATTTTGATGCTATCGGAGAATATGAAAGAAATAAAGGACGCCTATTATTTAATCAAAGGATGCTTGAAACCCGCACCCAGGTAGCACCATTTGAAGGTATTGTTACAAAAGTATTATTTATAATGGGTAGGGCATCAGGAAATCCTCAAACGGTTGAACTAACACAGTTAAATCCTATTGGTATAAAAATTAAAATGCCTAGAGAAGAAGCTAACAAAATTAATTCAAATACACCTATTACTTTGTTTAGTACTAATAAAAAGCATAAGCAGGGAGTTTTTAATGGACATTCTATTTTGTGCGATGACGGAGTAATACTTATTACAGAAAACTATCCTCAAATGGTGAGTGAAAATAATAGCTTACCTGAGGTTAGAGATTGTTATTCAGTAGATAATTTTTATATAAATAATATTACGGATAAAACACTGGGTATACCTGAAAATGCTTTGATAGAGGCTGAAGGAAAGTATTACGTTTTGAAGGCAAAGGATAGAACGTTCCTGGATCCCGGAAAAGGTTTAAATCCTACTTTTAATATTGAAAAAGTAGATGTCATTCCTGGAGACTTAACGAGACTCCATGCAGGATTTACATATATAAGATCATTAAAAGACCCTGGAAGCTTAAAGGAAGGGGATTTAGTTCTCACTGATCGGCCTAAAGGCTTAAAAAATGGAGATAAAGTTAATTTTCTGCCGGAAAGATATGTATTAATGCCTAACGAATCAGTTATTGTGATTATAGGGGAATGAAATGAATATGATATTTAAAAAGTTTCTTTTATTCTTAATATGTATACTTCTTTCAAATGAATTTTTTGCCGGTAAAACTTATTCAGGGACGGTTGTGCCGTTGGTAAAAAATAAAATTCCTGCAGGCTCAGATGCCGATTACTGGGGATACCTAAAGTTTGTTGCAAGATGGGGAGAAATAATCAAACCTCAGATAACAGACATGAACGGTAAGGTTGTACAGGAAGGAACTGTGCTCACACAGATGACGAGAAAATACTGGATTGGAAAAGTTAATGTCGCAAAAGGGCAGCTTTTGGCTGCAGAGAAAAGCCTGAAAACGGCCTATCAAAATTTTAGAAGGTATGAAAGACTCTATCCTACCGGCGCCTCTCCGATTCAGAAATATCAGAAAAAACGCGCTATATACTATGAAGCTCTCGGTGCCTATGAAACTGCCAAAGCTAATTTAATAGAAAGTAAAATTGTCCTTGAGCAATGTACGCATATGGCTCCATTTGAAGGAATAGTAGATAAAGTTTTTTTTAGCAGCGGTATCTTGTCGCCAAATCCGGATGTTATTGAGATATCTATGTTAAATCCTATTGGCATTAAAATAAAAATGAGTATGGATGAGGTTGGCAAATTAAATTCCAATACCCCAATAACAGTTTACTTACCTTATAGTCAAAAAACTGTTGGCATTTACAATGGTTATTTTATGCAAAGTGATACTGGAATAATACTTTCTACTAAGAACTATCCCAAAAGAAATAACAATAAAAAATTACTTGAAGTGCGTAAGTGGTTTTCTGTACCCAACTTTTATATAGGTGATAATTCAAAGAATCTTTTAGGTGTGCCTATTAGAGCTTTACTGAAAGACAATAAGGGTGATTTTGTTTGGAAAGCTATAGATAGAAAAACTATGCAGCCCGGCAAAGGACTTGATCCGGTTTTTAAGCTTGAAAAAGTTTATGTCGTTCCGGGAAAACTCAAACGGTTGTATTACGGAGTAGGGTATATGAGGCTTTTGAAAGAACCTGGTAATTTGAAGTTACATGATATAGTTGCTATTTTGCCTCCGAAAAACCTAAATGATGGAATGGAAGTAAGTTTTCCCCCCGAAAGGTATGTGTTTATGCCTGGAGATACTGTTAAAGTTGTGATTGGAAAGCTGGAATAAAAGGGAGTCTGGGACAAATAATGGCGCGAATAGGCGTTTTTTATCTTTTAAAACAAAATGACCTATAGGTCTCATAAGACTTATAGGTCATATAAAATATTAAATAATTTACTTCAAGTGTACAGGAATTTGCTTTTTAACTTCTTCATAATCAACATAATCATGATTTCAAACAGAAGTAAAAAGACAAAAACAAGATTTATCTTGAGAAAATTAAGTCTACCTGTATTTAAGCTTCCTTCAATACCATAGCAGTTCTGGAAGGGATATAAATTCTAAAACCTGTTTTGGTTATTGTTACTTCTTCTTTTTCAACTTTAATTTTAACTTCTGGATTTTTATCATCTTTGATAGGCTTGTTTTTATCAATTTTGGGAAGCTTATCTCTTAAGATTTTTTCGGTTTCAGTTTTTGAATTAAATACCTGGTTTTTGGCAATCCTATTTTGACCTCCGTACTCTTTATCATCAGAACATAAGACAAGCTTGTAATCACCTTCTGCCATATCAATAAAATAATCTTCTTGCGAAAGGTTTGGGTGATAATTAAAGATAAAAACCAAGGGGCCTCTCTTGAAAACAAGTATTTTGTTGTCATTATGGGAATGACTCCTGTTTGCCTGTTCTTCAATGACATTGTACTTGGATATCAAGTGCATCATGGCAGCGTCGAAATTTGAAAGAAAACGGTATTTAAGGTTCTGATCGTATTTTAAATTCCATTGTCTTCTTGCGTATTTGTATGACCAATCATTTCCTTCACGCGGGAAGTCTACCCATTCAGGATGACCAAATTCATTTCCCATAAAGTTCAGATAACCACCACCAGCTGTTGCTGCAGTAATTAAACGCATCATTTTGTGGAGGGCCATTCCTCTTGCAACTGTCATATCATTGTCTGATGCTTGCATGTGATAATACATACTGGCATCCATTAATTCAAAAGCCATAGTTTTGCTGCCGACAATTGCCTGGTCATGGCATTCAACATAGCTGATTGTTCTTTCATCCATTCGATGGTTTGTAAGCTCAAAGAACATTCCATCCATGTTCCAGTCATCGTCAGATGTTTTCTTAACAAGGTTGAACCAGTAATCAGGAATTCCTAACGCAAGCCTGAAGTCAAAACCTATTCCATTATTTTTGTATGGAGCTCCAAGTCCCGGCATACCGCTTACATCTTCAGCGATACTTATTGCATTTGGATTAGT
>CAZVCD010000065.1:0-12892 GCA_964625675.1 uncultured Victivallales bacterium
ACCGAAATAATATCAAAATTTCCAACTCTGTTTTTTATAAATAAAGGCTTGGGGATCATTTTACAAAAAGCTATTTTTCCCATATACTAAATTTTCTTTTTTTACAAGTTAAACTTGTTTTTTGTTTTATTTTCATAAGAAATATGATATTGTTGTCTATCAACAAGTTTAAAAGTAAGTTCCATACAATTTAAATGCAAATAGGAGTAAGTTTACCTTTTGCGAATAATGGATAAAAAATAAGGAAATTGAATCATATGGATTTTTTCGACCCTAAAATACCCAAAAAGAAAGTTATGGTAGAAATACTTCATACACACAGTTCACAATACTTGCTAAAATGCGTACTGTTTCTCAATACAAACTCTAAGTATTCAGAAGTTAAGCCTGAAACAATGCAGGAATTTTTACATAACTGTGGTCAATTCATCCCCACTAGACAGGCTACATCAGATAATTATAATGACACAGCCAATGCCAATTTAATTTCGCTATACAATGTAAATAGTATTATCTACATCAAAGAACTCAACACATGCACTCCGGACGAGTTGAAAGATCTATCCAATATACAAATCACACTAAACAATAAATCCTCATTAAAACTATCAATTAGTAAAAGTACTATGGGGAATCGACTAGCTGAATATGTTAACTCCCCTTCCCTTTTTCTTAAATTTATAAAAGGCAAGTCATATATACATCTCAATAAAAACTATATTTTTTCTATAAGAAATACGTAAAAAAGAATTATTATTTATCTTTAATAATTCTTCCCTCATAAAAAGACACCTTCTTTTTTATTCTGCCGGATTCATAATACGTTATTACCTGTCCATTCAGTTTTCCGTCTTCAAGCTGCCCCTGCATTTTTATTTTACCACTTTCGTAATACTGCTTAACAGGGCCATTTTTTACACCATTTTTAAAATATACTTGTGTTTCTACAGCACCTGATTCGTAATACATTATCTGCAAACCATTTGGCTGATTTTTCTTTAAATTCATTTTTGCTTTGATATTTCCTGATTTATAGTAGAGTGTAGTCAATCCATTTTTTTCTCCATTAAGGTAGTTAGACTCACCCTTAAGCACACCCGTATCAAAATATATTTTGCTTACACCTTCTTCAGTGTTGTCTTTAAAAAAACCTTCTCTCTCAACCTTACCTGATTTATAATAAACTTTGCTCCACCCATTTAATTTATTATTTTTAAAGTCGAAAATACGATGCAGCTTTCCTGAATCATAATACTGTTTATATGTTCCATTAATTACTTTGCCGGATATAATATCAAATTCGCCATTTGATAACCAGATACCTATTCCTAGTTTTTGTTTATTTTTATAAAACAAATATTTGTCTGCACTATTTTCTCCTTTTACAATGTCAACAGTGAGATTCATTTTTTCATAAATCACACTACCAGAGCGATCTACAATTTTATTAATTCTGTTCTTATTGATAGAATAATTTCTACTGCCAATTTTAAATATAAAAAAAGAATTTACCCTGCGAAGCTCAACCGCATTTCTATATACATGCCCATCCAGCATATACACTTCAGCCGCATGGGTAAATACAGATATAGAACAAAACAGTACTATACATACTAAAAGAATAAGTTTTCTCATATGAGTTCTTCTCGTAAGTTTACTATTTATCATTAGGTAAAAAATTATACCTGTTTTAAGTTTTTATACATAAAACAGGTATAGGGTTTATTATTTATATTTTATTTGTAAAAATGAGTAGACTCACTTTCGTAAACAGGTCTTGTCAATTGCTTACTCTTTAAGAAAGCTTTGAATCTACCATCACCTGGAGCTTTAGCTTTAACTGTGACTTTCCACTCAGCTGACTTGCCCGGTTCCAACTTACTTAAAGGCTTTAATACCAATAAACGATCTTTTAATGATGCTTTACCGGTTGGACCACTTACAGAAATGTATTGCATAATTCTTTCGAGTTCACATTCAACAATAACATTTTCTGCAGCTAGCGAACCCTGATTTTTAACTCTAATACTATATGTTTCAGTTTCACCAACAGGAACAGGGTCATTAACATCACTAAGAACAAGTAATAGTGCAGGAATACCAGCTATTTTAGTTACAAATTTATTAATTATTGGTTCTGCACCATTAGCTTTGGTTACAGATTTAGTTCTCAATGTTGTAATTATTTTTCCAACAAGAATAGCACTAAGTTTTTTTGTTTCATTAGGACGCATAGAAGATATCTGCCAATCAAGACTGGTACCATTCAATTCGCCACCTTCATTTGCAGATATGAATTTAGCTGAATCTGGAATTTCCAATGCAGTAGTTACATTTTTTGCCTCTGCGTTTCCAGTATTCTTCACTAAGATACTATAACGTACATTGTTGCCAACGAAACGTTTAGAAGGTGCTTTAGCGGTAACAGTCAACATTGGTTTGCCAACAAATACCTTTAAATAAGAAATCACTTTTATGTTGTCATTAGCCGTTGCAGTAAATTTAGTATTATATTTTCCTTCTTTTACTGCTTCTAGTTCCATTTTATATTTTTTTGTAATATTAGGTTCTATTGTACCAATGTTAATATTTAAAACACTTTTACCATATTTAGTTTTTAAACCTTCTGGTAGTTTATCTTTTATTACTGCATTTACAACAGGAGCACTTCCAGTATTTTTAAACTCACATTCTACCGGAATTATTTCATTAACAACAACTTGAGCCGGTGCATTAATTGTAAAGTTTAATTTAGGCTCAATCACTTCCATAATGGTGATCATCTGTCCTAATTCATATTTCACATTGATATGACCTGTATGTTCAATATCACCAGCACCAAGAGCCATGCCAGTTATAGTAATAATTTCTTTCTGTCCCGAAGCCATCAGACCAAGCTTCCATTCCAGTGAGTTTCCATGTACACTAGGTGTTGGATCCGCTTTAATAAATTTAAAGTTTTCCGGAATCTTCTCTTTAAGAATAATTCCATCTATTTTATACATAGACTTGTTGGTTACTCTGAGACTGAATGTGTATTCCTTCTTCGGTACAATAGTATTAGGTATTTCTCTTTCTACAAGTAGCTTTGCTTTAGATACACCCACTGATTTGTACGGAAAAGACATCCATGAAGTTTTAACTGATTTTAATGTTGCCATATTTTCCGAATAGCTAGTATCACCAAAGGAATAACTCATTATTCCAAAGGTAACCATTCCTACTCCCAGAAAAATCAGTATGCTCTTTTTTAAATTATTTTTCATTATATTATCTCCTGATTCTGTAATATTTTTATCATAATTATTCATAGAAATGAGTTGGTTCAACCAATTCAACCGGACGGGACAACTGGTCACTTATAACTTCAGCCTTAAACCTAACATCACCGGATTTTACAGCTTTTACTACTATACGCCATTTAGCATCAGCCTGCGGTTCAAGCAGTGGCAACTGTTCGAAAGTAAGCGTATTACCGTTTAAGGAACCTTTTGTCGCACCGGAAGATTTAACATATTCCATAGAATCTTCGAGGTAACATGTTAATTTAATCTTTGTAGCAGGCAATGATCCCTGATTTGTAGCTGTTAGTTCATATATTTCATTATCTCCGACTGGTACAGGGTCATTTTTATCAATCAGTTTACATAACAATGCTGAAATACCTGCTATATCAGTAGTAACAGCAGACTCTTCTTCTGTACTACCAAGCTTTACTGTAGCAACAGCTCTTGCTGTAGATATTTTTTTAGCTACAACTTTTGCTATAAAAGTTTTTGTCTGCCCAGGGTGAATTGACTCCATATCCCAAGTTACCTGGTTCTGCGCAACATCGCCATTTTCATTTACAGAGGAAAGAGAAACACCTTCGGGTAATGCAAGAGAAACTACAGGATTTGATGCAACAGAGTCTCCCACATTCTTTATATCAATTTTATATGAAATAAAATCACCAACGAACCTTTTCTTAGGCGCATCCATCTTAATATTCAATTGAGGTAGCGTTATCCTTAAGTTCATAGTCGCCGAAGCAGAAAGACCGCCCTGTGCAACAGCAGTAAAGGTCGTTTTATAATTACCTTTCTGGGTACCCTTTAAGTAATAACCATACTGTTTTGACTGTTCAGTATCAATATCACCCACAGTAATTTCTATTTTACTTCTTCCTACGTATGTAAGAAGCCCCGGAGGTAATGTATGAACAATTTTAGCTCCCTTAACTTCCGCTGATCCAGTATTTTTGATTGTAAAAACAACAGGAATTTTCTCATTTATTACTGCTATTGAAGGTGTCTCAAGTTCAAGCCCAAGACCAGGAGCTACAACGGCAACAACACTCTCGCCTTCTGGTTTACCCGACACTTCAAAGTTCAAAATTGTATTTGCGGTATATCGCACAGTACCGGTTTTATTTGTTTTTCCTGTAATAGTAATAGTTTTTTGCTGCCTAGGCTTTATCTTCTCCATATTCCAAACATATATCCCATCGCCCGAGCTGCTGGGTTTAGGGGTAATACTTCTCACGTCTAAACCAACCGGCATTTTTTCTTCAATCGTAATTTTATCTATTGGATACTGTTCATTATTCTTTATTGAAATTTTTATTTCAACCAACTGTCCAGGTTTTACCACTCGTGGAGATGTTTTTTCAATCAGTATTTTAGCATCTTGTGGAGTAGGACATGGTTGAGGAAAACCAACCCATGCATAACTGAGGTTTGAAGGTTTTTTTTCTTCAACTATCACTTTGGATGCGCATCCAGCAGTGCTAATAACAAGAACCAAGGCTATTAAAAATAACCACCATCTATGTTTTTCAAGCTTCATAATTTCAGGTTTCACCTTTCTTTAACGTTTAAGAGTTAATTTTTTAAATTTCAATAATTTTTTATTTATACTATTACCCTTTCTATTTTATAATATTTTGTTTATATAAAGTAAAATATGACTGTCAAAGCTAAATTGTGAAGTCTAAGCGTCCTTTTAAAGGAGCTTTGTCTATGATTGTACTGTAAATTCATTATAATGAATAAATAAAAGTAAATCAAGATAAAAAACATTCTTTTTCCTAAACAAATATAGTTTTTTAAAAAAAAAACAAAAAAATGTACTTTTAAATACCCTTTATGTAAAAAAATGAATAAAAGGGTTGAAATACTGTGATAAATATGTTAAAAATTATAATTATAGTCAGTATAGTCAACTATTTATGCTATCTGATTTAATAATAGTAAATTACACAGATAGTTATACTACTTATACTATTTTACAGAAAATAATGCTTCTCTTTACAGTGATTTAAATTATAACAATACTTAAATATTTAATATAAAATTCTTATGAAATTTAATATTGGAAAAGGATTCTTAAAAATGGCGATCCCAAAAAAAACAATCATATTTATTCTTTCTATGTTTATTTGTCTTTATACAGTTTTTGCTGTGCCAAACGATAAAGCACTGGATGAATACTACGCAGCTAATGCATTATATAATAAAAAGTTATTTAAGCTGGCTGCAGAAGAATATAAGAATTTCATCATAAAATACCCAGAACATACAAAGTATAATAATGCTAAATTAGGTTTGGCCTTAACTTATTATGAAATGAAGTATTACTCGAAGGCAAAGAAAACATTTATAGAACTTGCCGGGCAGAGGAATGTTCCACACCAAGAGCAAATACACAACTTACTGGGTCAATGTTATTTAATTGAAAACAATCCGGCTGAAGCTGAAGCTGCTTTCCGCTGGAGTGTTGACAGAGGTAAAGAAAAGTTGTTTCTGGATCTACCAGGCATTTCGCAAAAGTATGAAGAATCCCCTCAGATTTCAGTAAAATCAATTCAAAACCTTGAACCCCTTGAACGAAGTATGGCCGGACTGATAGAAGCTCTTTTTCAGCAAAAAAAATGGTCGGAAGTTATAAGCATAACAAAAGAACTTGTTAAACTCGTGCCAAACGGTAAATACTCATCTAGAACACTGTTTTTAAGCGCCCTAGCCAATTATCAGCTTAAAAGCTATAAAGAAAGTTCTGTTATTTTAGAGAAACTTGTCAAAAAAGGGAATAAATTTCCTTTTTATGAACATAGCCTTTTTCTTTTAGCTGAATGCCAACAGCAGACAGGAAAACTAGATAATTCCGCTAAAAATCATGAAATTGTAGCAAAACGGATTAAAGGTAATTTCACAGAAAATTCACTTTTTAGACTTGGTTATATTTATTTTTTGCAAAAAAAATATACACAGGCCGTATATGAATTTTCAAATTTAAGAGCTATTTATCCGGACAGTAGATACACATCAGAAGCCGGCATATATCTTGGTCGAAGCTACTTAGACATGAAAAACTACAAAAAAGCCCAGTCTGTTTTCGGTTCTCTGTTAGATGACAAAAAAGTAGATGCACAAGCAGCACTATGGATGGGAAAAACATTTGTTAACCAACAAAAATATCAACTTGCTATCAATATTCTAAAACCAGCTTTGGAAAAATTTAAAGATAATCCTATGTTCCCTGATATTTTATTTAACTACGGTAACGCATTGATGGGAAATAAAGAATATGCTAATGCTTCAGGTTTCTTTAATGAATATTATAAAAATTATAAAGCATCCATTCACTTTGCTGACGCTATGAGATTAGAAATATTCTGCCTTAATAAATCAAAGGCGTATTTAAAAAGCCTCAAGACCTGTAATGCTTTCTTGAATGAATTCCATCAATCTGAATTTTATAAAGATGTAGATTTCCTGAAAGCAGAAAACCTGTTTTTCTTGAAGAAATATAAAGAAG
Source organism: uncultured Victivallales bacterium (assembly GCA_964625675.1). Taxonomy (GTDB): domain Bacteria; phylum Verrucomicrobiota; class Lentisphaeria; order Victivallales; family GWF2-38-69. The sequence goes on from CAZVCD010000065.1 coordinate 6,799, forward strand.
CCGTTACTATTTACCGAAAATTCGTTCCATGGAAAGGTAAAGAAAAATATACAGACCCTTCAATATATAGAATAGCACAAATACTATGTGAACAAAAAAAATGGGATGAAGCTATAGCTGAATTAAGACCACTCACAAATGAAAATATCAGCAGCAAATTTTATGCGCAGCTTTATTATCTAATTGGATTATCTAATTTTGAATTAAAAAGATGGGATAAAGCTACAATTAATCTCAGGAAGTTTATTGACAAAAATCCGGAAGAACAAAATCTTGATTCGGCTCTTTTGAAGCTGGCTATTGCATATGAAAAAAATAAAAAATATGATAAAGCTGAAAATACATTAAAAAAACTGATTTCATTATACCCAAAAAGCCAACATATTTCTTATGCATTGACAGAACTCGGAAAATGCCAGTATCTACTGAAAAATTTTGATAGTGCCCGTACCAACCTGGAAAAAGTATTAGCAAAACATGGGGATTCTGAATTTACTGTTGCAGCTGAATACTACTTGGGCTGGATATCTTTAGCACAACATAAGAATGATGAAGCAATAAAATATTTCAATGATGTCAGCAGTGCCACCACTACGGGAGCCTATACCGCTGATGCAATTTTTCAGCAAGCCGTTATACTGCTTGATTCTGAAAAATATAAAGATGCAGAAGAAAAATTACGACAATTTATAAAGCTCTTTCCTAATGAAAACCGTGTAGAAAAAGCTGAATTCTATCTCTCTCTTGCAAGGACAAAACAAAAACATTATGCATCTAATAATGATATGTTTAATTCCTTTTTCAAAAAGTATCCAGACTCTTCTCTTGCCCCAAGAGCTGTATACGAATCAGCATGGCAGGCAAGAAAAGATGGAGATACCAAAAAGGCTAAAAGCAATTATCAGACATTAATAAAGAAATATCCTACATTGGAACTTGCAGACAGAGCCCACTTAGAACTTGCTGAATTAGAATACGAAGAGAAAAACTATGATAAAGCAATAGAACTTCTAGACAAACTACAATCTAAGAATATTAACCCGGAACTTCAAGAAAAAACTCTTTACAGACTAGGTTGGGCCCTCTTAGGTAGAGAACAGAAGAATGTTGCACTTGAAGTATTCGAAAAACTTGTTGAAGAATTTCCAAAATCAAAATTTGCTCCTATTTCAGCCTATCAGGCTGGAGAAATTCAATTACAAAATAACGAATATGCAAAAGCATATGAAAATTTTCTTAAAGCATCTCTAAAATCCCCAGATAACACTGTAAAAGAACAGGCTTTACTGAGACTGGGCGAAACCCAAACTCTAACAGAAAGATGGAAAGCTGCAGAAAATTCATTTTATACATTTATTTCTGATTATCCTAAAAGTGAACATATCCCCAGGGCCTATCTGTGGCTTGGCTGGAGTTTAGAAAATCAAAAGAACTACGATAAAGCAATAGATAATTATTTGCAAGCCGTAAAACTGGGTGAAAAAGGCAAAGATGCCGCAAGAAGCCAGTTCCAAATAGGAGAATGCTATTTTGCTACAAAAAAATATAATAAGGCAATTAAAGCATTTGTGAAGGTTGAATTACTTTACCCTTACCCAGAATGGACTTCCAAAGCATTATTGGAGACAGGTCAGATACTGGATAAAATAGGACAGCCAGAGAAAGCAGTCGAACAATATAAAAAAGTGATTTCCAAATATCCTGGAACAGATGAAGCAGTTGTATCAAAAGACTTATTAATGGAATATTAATATATTATATTTTCACAAAACGAAGGAGTACTATATGAAATTTAACTCAAAATTTGCGGTTTTTAGTTCTGCGTTATTTACCCCTATCTTGTTTTATTCTTATCCGCTGCTGGCTACAGCAGTCAACAACATCAATACTATTGCCATGCCGGCCAAACAAGCACAAAAAGAATCACTTTTTTCTCTACTGGTAAAAGGTGGTCCCATAATGATACCGCTTGCTATCTGTTCTGTCCTGGCACTCACTTTTTTTATTGAAAGGATAGTAAGCCTTCGAAAAAATTGCATAACACCCGACTATTTTTATCCGGAACTTAAAGAACAACTAGATGGTTTCAGGCTTACAGGCTTAAAACAATCTACTAGCTGGTGTAGCGAAAAAAATCTTCCGATAGCAAGAATTATTCGTGCTGGCATACGAAAATGCATATCTGTAGGTGCAGTAAACGTCGTTGAAGAAACCCTTGAAGATATTTCTTCAAGAGAAGTAAGAAAAATGAGAAACAGCCTAAAAAGCCTAAAAATCATAGCTTCTATTTCACCTTTACTGGGATTGTTAGGAACTGTTTATGGTATGATAACCGCATTTCAGTCTGTTGCAAATATGAGTGCAGGGATAGGTAAGGCAGAAAGCCTTGCCAATGGAATTTATGAAGCGATGGTTACTACTGCTGCAGGATTAACTATTGCAATACCGGTTCTACTGGCATACAGCTACTTAAACTACAGGCTCAACCGTCAGGTCAACGAGATAGAAGTGATATGTGATCAGTTTATAGATGATTACGTAGATTCGTTGCATGATAATAATTTCAACAAAAGAAAAACGGACTTAATCAAACGATGAGAGTTAAACATTCAGAAAACAAAGACAGCAGTGGCGTCATAAATATATCTTCTCTTTTAGATATTATGTTTATTCTTATTATTTTCTTTCTTGTAACAATGTCTTTTAAAGAGGAAGAACATGATATAAAAATAAACCTTCCTGACACAGATACTACGCTAAGTTCAGCAGTAAGAGCTGTAATAATAAACATAAGAAGAGACGGCACATATTATATTGGTTCCAAAAGAGTAACCCTCGACAAGATAGGTAGTGAATTAACTAGGGTGTTAACACTAAATCCTGGCCAAAAAGTACTTATAAGAGGAGATAGAAACGCATTGCATGGTCAGGTTGCCGCCGCAATTGCTGTTTGTAAAAAGAGCGGTATTCGAGATGCAAATATTGGCTATATGATATCTAATAATTAAAAAAACATCCCCATTTTACTATCACTTAATATTTAAATATTTTCCCGGATAATAATAAAAATGAGCGTTTCCAATAAAAAAAACAAGGGAACAAAGATTAATACATTAGCTACAATACTGTTAACCAGTATTATCACGCTCACTTTAGTCTTATTATTAGGATTAGTACCGGGTATAGACTTTTTTAGATATTACGCCAGTGGATATACGATAAAAAGAAGTGCAAAAACATCCCCTGCCCGCACTGTTCTTTGGGAACAACCCAAACTACTTCCGGGGCGAATGAACGAAGTACATGGCAATAACGATGCAACTATTTCGCCTGATGGTAAAACAATCATACTAACACGGTCATATTCACAACACAATAAAGATTTATATGTATCATACTTGATAAAGGACGAATGGTCAAAACCAAAATCCCTAAAAAAAATCAATACTGAATTTAACGAAATTTCACCGGAAATATCAGACAATGGCAATTTACTGCTATTCTCGTCGGATAGACCTGGCGGTGCTGGCGGCTTTGATATCTGGTATTCTAAAAAATCAGGTGTTAATTGGGATAAACCTATTTTATTAGATAGTAAAATCAACACAAAAGACAATGAAATCTATCCATATATAGCAGATGATATGCTGTCTTTTTATTTTTCATCAGATAGACCTAATACAAATAAAGCGAGTAATCCAAAAAAGAATTTCAACATATTTCTATCTTCAATCGACAAAAAAAATAAATTAATTTCAGATAACGATTATAATAGGTATTTTTCATCATATAATAAAGTCACGGCACTCAATAAGCTTAATTCTTCCTTTAACGAAGGCAAAGTAGCCGTAACCGACAAAGGTAACATGATTTTTTTTAGTTCCAACCGACCTGACGGTGTTGGGGGGTATGACCTATATAAAAGTTATCTGATTGAAGATCAATATACAGAACCTTATAATTTTGGAAAACCTGTCAATACCAAAGATGATGAAATAAGCCCTACGCTTTCCCTCGAGGGATTTGGCCTTTTTTTTACATCAAACTATGGCTCAAGGAATCAAAAAAATCATCATATTTATACTACTTCATCCAGAGAAGTCCTGGCCAAATACGATTATTCACTATTTACTAATTTGCTATTGATTATTATTTTTATATTACTAGCTGTATTTGTAATATGGGTGATTTTAAGACTGCTTGTCTATAAAAACAGCATGAAAATGATAGTAAAATGCCTTATAATAGCACTACTTCTCCACCTATTATTTGCTTATTTATCCGCTTTCTGGTTTCTTGCTAAAACAAAAACTGAGTCAAGGGTAAAAACACCAGAAGAAATGACCATAAACATCAATACTCTTGCAAGAGAAAGCATTGCCACCGCTATCCGTGAAGGCACAGCATCCCTTCCAAAAGTAAAATCAGCTTCTTCCACAGAAAAGCCAATCGAAAAAGTAACTATCCCAACCCAAAGGCCTACTGCTCAGGCTGATTCATCTGTTTCCTGGCAAGCCACTTTAATAAAACTAACAGATGCACCTGTAACTATGACTAAATCCAAAAGTACCTCTGAAGTTGAATCCCCTGCTACTTCAGATAATTCTATCAGCAGTGTAAAACCTGTTCTTTCAGGGGCTACGAACATAACACTAGAATCCCCAGAAGGGATTGGTGATAATGAAGCTGCTCCTAAAAAAGGACAGGCAAAAGGATTGCCTAATCCATCAAAACTCCCAAAATTCAAACAGAAAAAAAGATTATTTAAGCCACAAAGAAAACAGGAACTTGATGACGCAGAAATTACTGATATTGCAGTTGTTGAAATAAAGCCTGCTATTGATATGGGTAAAGATAATTCAAAAATAATATTATCTGAAGAAGCAAATGCAGCAGATGGAAAAAATACCGGTTCGGAAACAAACAATGATAATTTATCAAAGATATTAGGCAAAGATAGTGTTGATGCCGGCTGGCCTTCTGAAGCAGGCTCTCTGTTTATACAAAATGACTTTGTTATGATCACTCCTAAAATAGGTAAAGGGTCATCACAACAGGCACTAGGATTGCTTCTAAGTGACAAAAGATTTTCCAGACCTGCCCCTATTTCCTATAGTGCACAAATGAATAATTTTATGATTAAAAGAATATTATTGGAGAGAGAAATAATAAAAAGCCTTTATAGATTTGTTAACTTCGATGTTATACAAAAATCACATGCAGACGAACTCTTCAATGAACGCGTAGGTAATATTATATACACAGCGACCCCTAATTTTATTATAGAAACTGACTCCGAGCTGGAGCTCCCTGAAAAATATTTATCAAAATAAATCTTATCTTATTTTTTCCTTTTTGTTTGTTGGACTTCTTAACCTTGTTGGATATAAATATGTTAACAACACTTTTCTACTATTTTAAAATATGGCATATAAAATGACTAAAGAGATATTAGAGACAATAAAATCAAATCTTTCACCGTATTCTACTCTTATAGGAAGAGACAGATTTTTTAATTCAGCAGTGCTAGTTCCAATGGTTAAGCTTTCAGATGGATACCATATATTGTTCCAGGAAAGAGCTGCATCCATAAGACAGGGCACTGAATATTGCTTTCCCGGCGGAAAATTTGACCCGGAACAGGATAAAGACTATCAAAGCACTGCAATCAGAGAAACGATAGAAGAATTAGGTATAAGCAAAGATCAAATTATAATTGAAGGAAATATAGGCACCCTTCTCTCTCCGATGGGCGTTGCCATTGAAGCATTCCTGGCGATTTTAAAAATCAGTGACCTTGATGAACTGGATATTAACAAAAAAGAAGTAGAACGTGTTTTTACACTTCCGCTTAAATATCTAAAAAATCTCCCTCCCGAAAACTATCATGCCAAAGTTCACGCAAGCTCTTCATATACTGACACTAATGGTAAAGAGGTTATACTGCTCCCGGTAAAAGAGCTTGGTCTACCGGATACATATATTACACCATGGGGTGGCAAACAGCATAGGATCCTAGTATATAAAACGAAAGAGGGAATTATCTGGGGTATCACGGCCGAGATAATTCATGAAGTTTTAAGTAAATATTAAA
>CAZVCD010000066.1:0-12744 GCA_964625675.1 uncultured Victivallales bacterium
CAATGGGAATTTTTAATTGTCGTTGAAGGGAAAATATAATTGTCGTTTGACAGTGAGAGGACGATAGTTGAAATAATCAACTATCTCCTGCTCGATTTGGTCTGGATTTATCTGCTTGAGTTAAAGTCCTGTTGGTATATCAACGAATTCAGTTGTTATGCCAAATTTTTCTTTTACCATATCCATTACCCCAAAGATGCCGGGTGTTTCAGTTTTATAATGTCCAGCAGCAATAACAGCCAATCCATTTTCTTTTGCAAGATGATAGCACATATGATGAAATTCTCCGGTTATTAAACAGTCTACTCCACTCTTCAGGGCTGCTACGATGCCTTCAAGTCCGGAGCCGCCTGAAATAATCCCCACTTTTTTGACTTTTCTGTTGTTATCCAGAACAAAGCAAGATTTTGAGGTGTCGCTAAGCTTTGTATTAGAATATGAACCTATAACTTCTGATAACTCTTTATTTAAAAGGGTTGAAAGTTCACTAACCGATAAAGGTTTAGGTAAAATGCCGGTAAACCCAATAAAAATATCACAATATTTCGCGAACATTTTTTTATTTTTAAGTTGCAGCATATCGGCTAATATAGCATTGTGTCCTACAGTTGGATGTGCATCTAATGGAAGATGCGCTGCGTATAAGGAAATATCATGCTTGAAAAGCGGTTTTATTAATTTGGCATTGTAGTTTGTAATATATTTCAAGCTGCTTCCCCAGCTTAAACCGTGGTGGACAAAAATAAAGTCCGCTTTTTTTTCTACAGCTTTCTCAACGAGGCACACGCTTGTATCAACAGAAAATACAATTTTATTAACTTCCCTGTTTCCCTCTATTTGGAGGCCGTTATTTGAAGGATCGCCAATAATTTGATTTAATTGTAATAAATCATCAAGATATTTAGTCAATTCTTTTAATTTTACCATATTATATCCAAGCCTTTCCTGATCTATATATTTTATTTGTTACTATTTTTTATTATTGAATTAATACAAAACTCCTGTACTGCCAGTTTTTCATCAATGTTCCAATTTAAGCTGCTAATAAACTTTTCGACTTTGTTTAAGAACCAGTTTGACTCGTGTTGAGTTAATCTTATATCAGATTCTAAATAATTAGATATAATTTCAGGGTTGGCCAATAAGGAAGAGTCCACTTCGCATGTAGTTTGAAATACCTGGGCAAACCACGAGTACATGGCATTTAGAAAGTATTCCCTTAATAAACGATATTCTGCAACGACAGCTGCGTCATATCGTGTTGTAATCCGTTTACGTGCTGCAACTGATTCCAGATTTTCTAAGCCAGCAAGACGTTCTTTCCATTTATCATTAACGGAAGCTTCAGCCTCTTTGCGCAGGTTGCCAAGCATTGTAATCAATCTATCTGCGGCATTAACAGCAAATGAAAGGCTTTTCTCCTGCATTGATATCATTTCTAGTAGTAGATTATACAGATTTGTGCTATCGGCAAAGTTGTATGAACACTTATTGGTTAGCAGAGGTATGAGTTGACATCTTGATATTACTGTAGGTAGCAAAGTATGAGGATTTCCGGATGAAAGGATAAAAGAGCTACCTTTTGGCGGTTCTTCTAGATTTTTCAGAAAAGCATTCTGTGCCTGCACTGTAATTCGGTCTGCATCGTGTATAATACCAATTTTCCCTCCAATTCCAGACATACTTGAAAGCGAAAATCTTGCCTGGAACCATCTGATTGTATCAGGATCATCTGTATCTTTTCCGATTACTATTTGCCTGCTCTTAGATATAGGTTCCAGTGTGTATAGGTCCGGATAAATACCTCTTTCAATCTTTCTACAGGGATCACAGACACCACACGGAACTGCGCCAATGTTTATTTCTTTACATAGGATTATTTGAGCAAGAACAAACACAAAGGATCTTCTAATATAGGGATTATCGCTGTAAATGATATAAGAGTGTGATAACCGTTTATTTTTTTTAACATTCTGTAATGATGTTATAACAAACGGAAAATTATCTTTAAAATAATTGAGATTATATATTTTTTCTGCCATTGCGTATCCAATTTTATTTTTTATCATAGGGCAATCAAGTAAATATATCACCTTCGTGGTAATAATAATATTGTTTGCTACTTTAACTTTTCGTGTCTAAAAAACTTCTTTTTTAATGATGTTTACTATTTTTTGATGTACTTCTTCAATGGGGCCGACAGCTAAAACAGTCCTGTATCTATTCGGGTTTTCTTCTGCTAAATCATAAAAAGCCTTCCTGACCTTTTCGTGAAAGGTTACATCCTGTTCCTCCCAGCGGTCTTTTACCTGTCCGGGTTCTCTGTCATCAGCTCTTTTTAGTCCTCTTTTAGGAGGAATGTCCAGCAATATGGTTATATCCGGTTCAAGTCCAGAAGTCGAAAAATCATTTAATTTGCATATAACGTCTTTGCCTACTCCGCTGGCAACTCCCTGGTATGCGGTTGAAGAATCTGCATATCTATCGCAGAGAACGACTTTGTTTTCTGCTAGTGCGGGTCTTATTACTTCATGCACATGCTGTGCACGAGCTGTCTGGAGTAATAATACTTCTGTCTGAATAGATAACGAACTGTTTAATGCTCTATCTTTTAAAATATATCTAAGTTTTTCCCCAACCTTTGTTCCGCCGGGTTCCCTTGTACAAACACATGAATAACCCTGCGTTTTCAGGAAGTCATGCAAGAGTTTAATATGGGTGGTTTTACCTGAACCGTCAGGGCCTTCAAAGGTAATAAATAAACCTTTTTTCTTTTCAGTCATATATAAAATCCTAACCCCCAGTCAAGCTGGAGCATTTAGTGTTGGGCAGAACGAGATAAAATAAGGGGCAAATTTGTGTTTTTATAGACACTAATTATGCCAATTACATTAATTAATTTTATGAATTTATCAAATTCAAATAAGAGTTTTTTAAAAATTGTATTAATTCATATAGCTTACTGTCCGAAAAGAAAAAACACCAATTCATTTTTATAATTTAAGTGTACAGGAATTTGCTTTTTAAATTGTTAATAGACAACAATGTTATATTAGCAGTTAAAACAAAATGACAAAAACAAGGTATACCTTGAAATTCACCAAAATACTTAAAAACAATTCAGCTATTTATTTTCTTTTTAATAATTAAGATATAAATTAAAAACAAGACTATACTAATTAGGTAGGTATAATAAATATTTTATTCATTTTGTACCTATAGGCTAGATTAAATATTACTATTTTACATTGGAGAACTATTAAAATGTCAGAAAATAAACTTTCAAGAAAGAGTTATTTAAATAAAAACATCGGTAGTTTTTCCGATACAATTGAATTTAACGGAATAAGCTATGAAAAAGTAGAGGATCTGCGTTATGGAACAAATCCGCATCAGCCGGCCGCATATTATAAACCTGTTTCTGTAAATACACCGGTAGGCAGCATGGAAATGCTTAAAACCGGTAAAAGTGGTTTATCACAAACTAATCTAGAAGATATTTCCTATGCTTTAAATATCGTTAAATTTTTTGATATACCTGCCTGTGCTGTAATGAAACATGTAAACCCAAGCGGAGCTGCTGTTGCAAGGAACGAAGAATTTCTTAAAGATGTTTACATTAAAGCGAGAGATTGTGATCCACGTGCTGCTTTCGGTAGTGCAGTTGCATTTAACGTTGAAGTTGATGCTGATACAGCAGCAGAAATAATGAGTTCATTTGTTGAATGTGTTGTTGCTCCTTCTATTTCACCTGAAGCATTGGCTATATTTAATGACAGTGAAACATACAAACTGAACAAAAGTATGAGAATTTTAAAATGTGGCAGTTTGAAGGATTTACCCCGTTATGTTGGTGAAGCTGATAAAAGACATCAGGCGGTTAAAGTTTTAGCTGACGGATCGTTGATTATAGCAGAGCCACTCCTTACCAACATTAGAAGTATTGATGATTTAAAACCTGCTGAAGCTGAAAATAAAAGAGTTGGAAAACAGGTGTCAGAAATTATTCCAACAAAAGGCCAATTGGAAGACTTGCTTGCAGCCTGGTATATAAATCTGAATGTACGTTCAAATGGTGTTGTAATAATGAAGAACGGACAGTCTTTGTCAGTTGGAACAGGGGAACAGGACAGAGTAGGGGCTGTAGAACAGGCAATCTGGAAATTTGAACAGAAATATGAAGGCAAAGAATTAATACAGAATTCTGTGATGTCCAGTGATGGATTTTTTCCTTTTCAGGATGCAGTAGAAGTCGCGGCAAAAGCCGGTGTCACAGCAATTATATCTCCAGCAGGTTCTTTGAGAGATGCTGATGTAATTAAATGTGCTAATGAACTTGGCGTTGCCCTTGTCCATGCACCTGAAAGAATATTCTCTCATCATTAGTATATAAATACTCACAGAGAGCTAAAATAAAAAGATTTTTTATAAATCATGCATGACAGCGAACACAATTTATTTAATGCGAAATTTGATGTGGCTCCAAATTCTAAAAATGAAGAGTCAAATCAGGATAAAATTTCCGGTGAGATTGTTCGTGTCGTTTTTGCTAGTGAAGATGAAACATATTCTGTTATAAGAATAAAATCTAAAACAGGTCAGATTCATACAGTGGTTGGTTCTTTCAGTGGAGCATTTGAAGGGCAGGGGATAGTTGTAAAAGGCAAATGGGAAGAACATAGAGATCATGGTAAGCAGTTTCGCGCGAGTAAATTTAACTTTACGCTGCCTGTTACTTCCGAAGGAATAGAAAAATATTTATCTTCCGGCCTAATTCCTGGTATTGGCCCTAAACGGGCAGAGTTGATAGTTTCATGTTTTAAAGAAAGCACTCTGGATATTCTGGATAACCATTCGGCCCGCCTGCTTGAAATACCCGGTTTTGGTAAAAAAACACTTAAAACTGTTCGTAAATCATGGCTTGAACATGCGGATAAGCGTGAAATTATTGTGTATTTTCAAGGACTTGGAATAAGTCTAGCCTATTGTCAAAAAATATATAAAAGATTTGGTTCTGACGCACTGAATGTTGTTAAAAATAATCCATATAAGCTGGCCGAAGAAGTAACGGGAATTGGCTTTTTAAAAGCTGATAATATTGCTAAAAATCTAGGGATAGAGCATAATGACGATAAACGGCTATGCGCTGGGGTAAGATATTCACTTGGACAGTTAAGTCAGGCAGGCCATGTGTGCTATCCTGAAAAGGAATTTTTAGAGTATACAGCCGAACTTCTGGATGTTGAGTTTTCTGAGGCAGAACGCGGTTTACATCTTGCCTGTCAAAATAAAACAAGTGTAGTAGATACAGTTAATATTGACGGAAATATTCCCACAAGGCTAGTCTATAGTAGTAATTTATATCTAGCAGAAAAAGAACTCGCAGATATTATTCCAAGGTTGGCCAGCCATTCTCATCATAAAGGTACTGTTTTAAGAAAATTTAAAAACAGAAATACCGGTAATATTGTTTTTAATAAAGAACAGTTTGCTGCCGTGAGTAATGTTGCTTTATCACCTATATCAATTATTACGGGAGGCCCAGGGGTTGGAAAAACAACTGTAATAAGCGAAATTGTAAATAAAGCAAAACTCGCAAGTCTTAAAATATCGTTAGCTGCTCCTACCGGAAGGGCTGCCAAACGCCTTTCTGAATCTACTAATATCCCAGCCAGCACAATTCATCGACTTTTGAAATGGGAACCAGTAAATAAATCCTTTGTCTTTAACCGTGACAATAAACTTTTTACAGATATTCTTGTTATTGATGAAGTATCAATGCTTGATGTACAGTTGGGTGTTGCGTTGTTTAAGGCAATAGCACCGGGAACAACAGTTGTTCTTGTTGGTGATTCAGATCAGCTTCCTTCTGTAGGACCGGGAAATATCCTTCATGATATAATTAATTCATCAATATGTCCTGTAACAAAACTAATGCAGATTTACCGTCAGGATCCAGATAGCAAAATTATTCCAAATGCTCATGCGGTTAATTCCGGCAGGATGATAGATTTGACTTCCCAAAATCCTAATATGCTACATGATTTTTACTGGATAGAGCAGGAAGAAACAGTCAGGGCGGCAGAATTAATAGTTAAAATGGTAAAAGAACGTATTCCGAAACGTTTTGGATTTCATCCTTTTAGAGATATACAGATTCTTTCTCCGATGACAAAAGGTGAGTGTGGAACAAAAAAACTTAATGAACTGGTTCAAGATGCGATAAACCCAGGGCCATGTCCACAGTTTGAAGCCGGTTTCAGAGTTTTTAAAGCCGGTGACAAGGTAATGCAGATATCAAATAATTATGACAAGAAAGTTTTTAATGGAGATATTGGTTTTATTCATCATATAAACACTAAGGATAAATTGTTCTCAGTAAAATACGATGAAACTGTTGTGCAGTATGAATTTTCAGAAGCGGAACAGTTAAAGCTTGCATATGCCGTAACAATACATAAATCACAGGGAAGTGAATTTCCGGCAGTCATAGTTCCTTGCCTTACATCGCATTTTATTATGTTGCAGCGCAATCTGATCTATACAGCGATAACCAGGGCAAAAAAACTGTTAATAATTATCGGTTCAAAAAAAGCATTAAGTATTGCTATAAATAATTTTCGTATGGAACCACGTTACAGTGCGTTTCTACCTCGACTGCAGGCTAATATGAAAAAGTATAAAACGATAGAGTTTTAAAAAAAATCTAAATAGCTTTGTTTATATTAGTAATAAAGGTTTATATTCTATAAATAATTGATAAATTTTAAAAAATAAAAACACAAGTCCCGTTGAATAACTGGGAAGGTTTACCTTGATATGAAAGCAAAAACATTAGTAATAACCGGTTTTGGTCTTAACTGTGAGATTGAAACAAAAGCTGCATTTGATTACTGCGGAGCAGAATCTGACCTGGTACATTTAAATGACCTTTTAAATAGGAATAAAGCACTTGATGATTACCATATTTTAGCATTTATCGGAGGTTTTTCGTTTGGAGACCATCTTGGAGCAGGGACAGTTTTTGCAAATAAAGTAAAATACGGGTTAAAAGAAGATATTAAAAAATTTATTGCTGACGGTAAACTGGTTATTGGAATATGCAACGGTTTTCAAACTCTTACCAGGTTGGGGCTTCTTCCCGGCATTAATGGGGAATATTTTACGGAACAATCTGTTGCTTTGGCATGGAATGATAGTGGAGTTTTCAGGGATTCATGGGTTAATTTAAAAACTGAATCTGATTGTCCATGTATTTTTACTAAAGGCATTGATACTCTTGAAGTTCCTATTCGGCATGGGGAAGGTAAATTTGTAGCAAATCCTGAAATACTGGCTGTAATTGAAAAAAATAATTTAGTGGCACTGCGTTATGCCGATTCAGAAGGGATTCCTACTGGTGAATTTCCAAATAATCCTAACGGATCTCTAAACAATATTGCCGGAATATGCGATTCTACTGGAAGAGTTTTTGGTTTGATGCCGCATCCGGAAGCCTACCTCGCTCCATACAATCATCCAAACTGGATAAGGCAGAAAGAATCTGGAACACTTCCAAAAGAAGGTGCCGGGGTTGTTGTATTTAGAAATGCAGTTCAATATGTAGAAAATTCTTTTTAAGGCCATCACCCTAGGTTTTTTTTAAGTTTTTTTGGTTATATCAAAATATGTGTGTATAAAACTCTTGTTAATTTTGTGCGGGTGGTTGGTATCTGCCGTTAATATCACCTTCTAAATCCTTTATTAGCCCGTACAAAACGTTTAACATTGGAAACACTCTTCGTTGTTATCTGTACTCGTCTGTATTATTCATTTTAATCTTCATTGATAATTTTATTATAAAAAGGACTAAAAACCTACTGTATATTGCTGTGCCGCAGTTGTTTATAATGTTTAAAGACACGGTTTTTGAAAATTCATGAACAATTAAAATGGGTAGATTCAAAAAAAAACTATGTTTGAAAATAACTAAAAAAACTGGTATAATTAGTATTCAATAAAAACAAATTTAAACCAAAAGATATAAGGAAATAATAATTATGAAGATGTTAAAGCTGTTAATTGTGTTTCTGATGATGACTTTTTGTTGCGGTGTTACGGTATTTGCAGGAGAATTAGAAAAAACTTATGAGCAGAGCTTATTGTCCGGAGAAGATGGAACAAGTATAAGGACAATGACCGAATTTTCACATAGAGATAGTAACAATATTGATGTAGGCGGGAAAAATTTATTCCCGTTGTGTGCCTTGTTTTCGTTTGCTACACGACATTCGGAAGGAGTCGATGAGCTTAAAAAACATGGTTGGGATATTGAAACTGTTACTTTCGACAAAACTCCTCGAGAAGTGGTATTTGAAATAAAAAGTGACTTGACTCTTAACTATAATTTGAATTATATTCCGGTTTCTGAACAAATAAAAAAAATAGAAAACAAGGAAGTTAAAATTTTTTTTAACGAATGTACAGGGAAGTATACAAAATCTTTAGACATAAAACAACATTACGGTTTTCTTCTTGGCAAAAAAACAATAGATAATAGGAATGTTTATATTATAGCTTTTAGAGGAACTGATGATCTGTATTCATGGTTTTTTACTGATTTTGTTTGTACACCTTCTATATTTCAGGGAGAATATGTGCATACAGGTTTTAAATGGCATACAGAAACTTGTATGAAAACAAAAGAGCTCCAGCGCTTTATTAAAAAAATTCAAAATGACGTAAAAGCAGGTAATGATCCACTTGTTATTGTTACCGGGCATAGCTTGGGAGCAGCTACGGCTATTTTAGGGTCCGTTTATTTAGTTAATAACGAAAAAATTCCTAAAGAAAATATTCGTTTAGTGAGTTTAGCTGAACCATTTCCAGGATCAAAAGGTTTTGTTGCTCGCTATTCTAAGTACTTTCCAACATATACTTTAGTTGTCAATAAGTTTGATCCGATACCAATAACTATGCAGCTTATAGGTTATGGGCATCTTAAAGAAGGCAAAGTAATTCGTTTTAAAAAGAAATCTTTAAAAATAGCGAACCTACATCTTATAGGCACATATAAAAAATTTATAGATAAAAATTTTAGCAAATAATAAAATTTACAGTTTTATTATTTTAAGTGTACAGGAATTTGCTTTTTAATATTCTTAATAATCAACATAATTGTAATTTCAAGCAGAAGTAGAAAGACAAAAAACAAGATTTATCTTGTCCTTTAAAAATCCTGTGTATGTTGAAAAATCAATCAAAAAATAGAGTAAAAATGAGAGCGATAAAATCTATTGTTGTTATAATCTTTGTTTTTATCTGTACGAATTTTGTAATTGCAGATACATCAATTACTACGCATCAAGTAAAAATTGGAGAACACAATGTTTTTTACAATGCTGCGGGTAAAGGTGACAAGGTTATTTTATTTCTGCATGGTTTGTTTGCTAATAAGGAGCAATGGCAGCCACTAATGAAGTATTTTTCGGATAGAGGCTATTACACTGTCGCTTTGGATCTTCCTGGATACGGTAAAAGCAGTGGTTACCCATTAAGTATTTATACGATAGAGAATCAGGCTGTTCTTTTAAAAGAGTTTGTAGATAAAAAAGGTCTTAAAAATATTAACCTTGCTGGAAACTCATTAGGTTGTGCTGTTGCAATAGCATTTACCGAGAAATATCAGAATGATATTAAAACACTGGCCCTATTAGGTGGTCCGGCAGGTCTAGGTAAATGGTCACCTGAAATAATGAACGCAATGACTAGCGGAATGAATCCTTTTATTCCGCTATCTGAAAAGGAGTTTAAAGAAGAAATGTCGTTGTTGTTCTTCAAGCCCCCAGCAATTCCTGAAGAAAAAATAAAAAAGATTGTTTCCGGCTACAAGAAAAATTTAAAAAGATATACTTTAATTTTTAATATATTTAATATGACGATCTATGATTTTATACTCAACTTCAATATCAGTTTTGATAAACCTACTTTAATTGTCTGGGGTAAAGAAGATAAAATACTCTCTGCCAGTGATGCAAAAACTGCACAAAAGAAAATACCGGGCAGTAAGCTTAAGATATTAGATAATGCAGGACATCTACTAATGATTGAAAATGCCGAAGAGGTAGGAAAAATCTACTTAAAGTTTCTTAATGTTGAATAAATTCCTTGAATTAATATATTCCTGTAAAAAATTAAAAAGACAGTGTGCTTGTTAACGGCCAACCCT
The DNA here is from genome assembly GCA_964625675.1 of uncultured Victivallales bacterium. GTDB lineage: Bacteria > Verrucomicrobiota > Lentisphaeria > Victivallales > GWF2-38-69. Next base: position 10,208 of record CAZVCD010000066.1, read on the forward strand.
AATAATATGAGGATATTTATATGAAATTTTTCTGTTGCATTCTTTGTACTGCTTTATTACTTCAAATTAATTCTTTCTCCTCCGCTTATAACGCGACGATCATAATACATAACGGAAAACTTATGGCTGAAGCAGGCAAGGATATCATTGATAATGGTGTGGTTGTTATAAATGATGATATCATTATTGATGTGGGTGATGAGGCTCTTCTTAGTCGCTACAGTGCGCCGATAATGATTGATGCCGATAAAAATCTTGTAATGCCTGGTTTAATTAATGCTCATACCCATGTTCCTATGGTTGCATTTAGAAGTTTGGGAGAAGAAGGAATTTATGATAGACTTTTCGGCTATTTTTTCCCTCTTGAAAAAAGATTTGTTAATCCAGCAATGGTATATAAATCTACGATTCATGGCTGTATAGAAATGGTTATGGGAGGAGTTACGACATATTGTGATATGTACTATTTTATGGAGCAGGAGGCTGAAGCAGCTAAAAAAATAGGTATAAGGTGTGTTCTTGGTGAAACTATTATCGATACACCTTCCCCGGATGCTTTAGATTCAGACATATCAATCAATAGAACAGTAAAATTTATTGATAAATATAAAGATGATTCCCTCGTTATTCCTGCTTTTGCACCACATTGCCCGTATACACTGAAAAAGAAAACTCTTCAAAAAATAGCAGCTGTATCTGAGAAAATGAATGCTCGTGTTATAATCCACCTTTCTGAAATTTCTGAAAAGGATAACAAACATTATGATATAGATAACGCCTCTTTTCTTAAAAAAATGGGACTTCTAAATGATAGGCTAACAGTTGCACATGCTATTCATCTTGATAAAAAGCAGATTAGTCTTATGAAAGATGCAGGCGTAGGTGTGTCCTATAACCCGTTGGCCAATGCTAAAGGAGCAACCGGTATTGCAGATGCAGTGGAAATGCTTAAGCAAGGCATACCAGTAGGCTTGGGGACGGATGGACCTATGAGTTCAAATCAACTATCTATAATTCCTGTTCTTTCCTATGCAGCCGATATGCAGAGATTAAAGTATATGAACAGAACTTTAATAACTCCTCGAGAGGTAGCTTATATGGCTACCCAGGGCGGGGCTAACGCTTTACATATTGGTGAGACTACAGGCTCAATAGAGAAAACAAAAAAAGCAGATATTATTATTATTAACACAAAATCACCGAATATGTTTCCAGCTTATGATCTATATGCTGCATTAGTATTTCAGGCTAATCCTGAAGATGTACTTACTTCGATAATAAACGGTAGGTTGGTTATGTATAACAGAGCACTCTTAACGTATAGTTTAGATCAAGATCATAAAGATATGGTTGAATTAGCTAAAACTGTCGGGAAATATGGGGAAGAGCTATCTAAGGCGATTATTAACAAGGAAAATAATAACTAATCTAAACTTTTTAAGTGTATAGGAATTTGCTTTTTTAGTTGTTGATAGTCAATAACAATTGGATGTTTAGAGTATCTATGTTATATGTCTATATGAGTGAAAATAATGTAAAACATTTAAATGTTTATAAGCAGATATTTATAGATCATTGGGATGGGTTTAAAAAAGCTAACCCATGGTATGATACTGATCATTGCAATGAATTAGTTTCCAAAATGTTTGCCTGTGGTGACCCCAAGCATATTGGTTTCGCAGAATATCAATGTTTTGAATGTGGTAGAGGCAGCAGAGTTGTTCCAATGAGCTGTAAAAGCTATTTGTGCCTGAGTTGCGGTAAAGTTCATACTGATAACTGGGTTTGCCAAGTGAGCAAAGCGCTTTTGGAAGGCATGACTTACAGGCACATAGTATTAACAATGCCGTCTCTGCTATGGAGTCTGTTTTCGATGTATGGCTATCTGCTTAACTTTTTACCTAAATGCGGTGCAGAATGTCTGAAGGAATTTTTCAGCGAGGTGGCAGGAAGAGAAATAGAGGGAGGATTTATAATAATTCTTCAAACTCACGGCAGAAGCGGTACATACAATGTTCATCTTCATATTATTGCAACAGGAGGAGGAATAGATAAAAACAACAATTGGTATGAAATCCGATATTACCCGTATAAGCTTTTGTCAAAAAAATGGCAGAAGCATCTGCTGAGTATGATAGAGGAAAAATGTGGAAGCTCAGCCGGTGATTACGTTTATACATGCCGTAGCAGATATTCACAGGGTTTTGTTACATATGTAGATACAAAGAATACTTTTGAAAACTGCGGAGAAATATTGGCGACATATCTGGCAAAATACGTTGTTACGCCTCCGATATCTGTGCGAAGAATAAAAAATTACGATGGAAGTAATGTAAGCTATGTTTATAAGTCTCATAAAACAGAAAAAGTTGAAAGAGAGACAGTTGGAGTTTATGAGTTTATAGAACGGATGGTTCAACATATAGTGGCAAAGGGATTCAAAAGGATCAGGTATTATGGAATTCAGGCGCCATGTAAGTTTGAGAAAATAAAGGAAACAGTAATTACCGCACTGAAAAAGATAGGAAGAATTGTAA
>CAZVCD010000067.1:0-8352 GCA_964625675.1 uncultured Victivallales bacterium
TACTTTTCTCTCGGTTTTTATTCAGTTTTATAGTAATACTACCAATTGCACTTAAAGACAAAGAGTTTCACTTCAAAGTAAACAAACCATTAATTTTATTAAGTAGGTGCAGCGTTGGCTTAATCGCAATGTCCCTGTTTTTTTATGCAATACAACATGTCCATTTAGCAAATGTAATGCTCCTGCAAAATACTCGACCTATATTTGTCCCAATAATTATTTTCATGTTAACCAGAGAGAAAACCGGTAAAAATGTTATTCTAGCCATACTCATAAGTTTTATCGGAATAGCACTTGTTATAAACCCAACCGTTGGTGGCTTCAATCCGATAGCTATATTTGCCCTATTGTCAGGCTTTTTTTCTGCAGCGGCAATCATATTATTGCAGATGTTTATGAAGCAAAACAACAACCGGGCAAAAGAAGCTCTTTTCTATTATTTTCTTTTCAGCACAATAGTAACATCTATCATAATGATGTTTAATTGGGTTACACCGTCACCTCACCAGATTTTACTTCTGCTCTGTGTTGGTTTTTTCGGCACTTTCTATCAATTATTTATGACAATATCACTAAAATACATACCTGTAAAAATAGCCGCCCCACTTATGTATTTTTCGGTAATTTTCGCAGGGATACTTGGCTGGCTGGTTTTTGGTCAATCGATAACATTCATGACTTTAAGCGGTATTATTATAGCAATACTAGGCTCGGTTTTTGTTATTTATTTTAATAACAGAGAGGTTGACATATCGCACCCTAGCAAAAATTAAAGCTTACTCTTTTTCTTAAAAACAAAAAAATACAGAAGCAAGATATAAGCCTGCTTCTGTATTTCTAAAATAAAAATATATCCAATATGTTAATTTACGGGAAAGTTAAAGAACGGGAATATTGGTAAAAAACCGTTTTTCATTATATTAATAATACCAATTTGAACTCCATTATCTGAATTTCTGGCAAAATTAACTATGCCGAGCTGTGCTCCGCCTTTATTTGCTTCCGATTTGTTGTAAATACCCAACTGGATACCGGCTGACTCTTTAGCCAGATTTACAACACCGATCTCACCACCATTAATATCATCTGTTTTATTAAAAACAGCAAGTTGCACCCCTTTAAGCTTAGCTCCGGTACATACAGGAGCTGCTTTAAAACCATGTACATTCTGAGAATCACCCCATATCAATGAAAGATCTGCACCAGTTGCAAGAGGTACCCCATATGATGATGGCAACCCAAGACTTATACCGGATATTTTAGATTTTTTAGGCCAGGATAGTTTTTTGGGCCAAATACTTAATCTCAAGAAATAAGTAGAATCTGATGTTGATTTTGCCGAAGCAAGCAAATCAGTGGAAACAATTCCAATAGCAAATACAAAAAACAAGGCAACAACACTAACTTTTCTCAACATATAATACTCCATCCATTATTAATAAGTAAAGGCTACTGAAAAATCCAGCAACCTTTAGATGATTTTACTCCCTTTACAGAGAGCATTTTATACTATATTCCACATAATTTAAGATAACTTATAAAGCCTGTTTAACAGCTACAGCCACAGCTACAGAAGCTCCAACCATAGGACTGTTACCCATACCGATGAGTCCCATCATATCTACATGTGCAGGTACAGAAGACGATCCTGCAAACTGTGCGTCAGCATGCATTCTGCCTAAAGTATCTGTCATTCCGTAAGATGCCGGTCCGGCAGCCATATTATCTGGATGCAGTGTTCTTCCTGTTCCACCACCAGATGCAACTGAAAAATATTTTTTGCCTTGCGTTATACATTCTGTTTTGTATGTACCGGCAACAGGATGCTGAAATCTGGTAGGATTAGTTGAGTTACCAGTAATAGAAGCATCGACACCTTCATGATGCATTATTGCAACACCTTCGCGAACATCATCTGCACCATAACAGTTAACCGCGGCCCTGGGACCATCTGAAAAAGCTTTTTTGCTTACGACACTAAGTTTATTAGCTTTATAGTCAAATTTTGTTTTTACATAAGTAAAACCGTTTATTCTTGAAATAATATATGCTGCATCTTTACCTAAACCATTGAGAATAACGCGTAATTTTTTATCTCTAAATTTATTTGCCGAATTACAAATACCTATAGCACCTTCTGCATTTGCAAAAGACTCATGTCCAGCAAGCATACAGAAACATTCAGAACTATCATCCAGAAGCATTCCAGCGAGTCTTCCATGCCCCAATCCAACTTTACGATGGTCTGCGACAGAACCCGGCACACAAAATGCCTGAAGCCCAATACCGATGCATTCTGCAATTTCCAATGGGTCAGATACTCCTTTTTTTATTGCTATTGCTGCACCTGCAGTATATGCCCAGCATGCATTGTCAAAACAAATGCCCTGAACTTCTTTCACTATTGCTGCTACATCAATACCCTTTGCTTTGCATATAGCATCTGTCTCTTCAATAGAATTAATTCCATGCTCTTTCAACACTGATAATACCTTATCAGCCCTTCTTTCATATCCTTCAAATAATGCCATAATAAACCTTCAATAATTTAGAATTTTAATTTAGAAAACAATCTATTATCAATACTTTACAGTGTTAGTATGATATTGTTTATTCAACTCTTGGGTCAATATACTTTACAGCATCATTATATCTGCCATAAATTCCGGTTGCCTCTTGCACTGCTTTAGCTGCATCTCCCGCTTTTATACCTTTCATCAATTTACCAAGGTTTACATACTTATAACCAATAATTTCATTATCCTTGTCAAGTCCAAGCTCAGTAACATAGCCTTCTGCAAGCTCTAAATATCTCGCCCCTTTAGCCTTTGTTCCAAACATTGTTCCAACCTGACTTCGCAGGGTTTTACCGAGATCATCAAGTGATGCACCGATAGGAAGCCCATCATCAGAAAATGCTGTCTGTGATCTTCCATAAACAATCTGCAAGAATAGTTCTCTCATTGCTACATTGATAGCATCGCAAACTAAGTCAGTATTAAGTGCTTCGAGAATAGTTTTTCCTGGCAGTATTTCTGATGCCATAGCGGCGGATTGAGTCATACCGGAACAACCTAGAGTTTCAACTAGAGCTTCTTCAATAATACCATCTTTAACATTCAAAGTAAGCTTGCAAGCACCCTGTTGAGGCGCGCACCAGCCAACGCCATGTGTTAATCCTGATATATCCTTGATTTCTTTGGCCTGTACCCACTTACCTTCCTCAGGAATTGGAGCGGGTCCATGGTCACACCCTTTTGCAACACAGGTCATTTCTTTTACTTCTGTTGAATAAATCATTTACATCAACCTCCTATTTTTATATTAAGTTCGTACTTCAAGATAAATCTTGTTTTTGTCTTTTTAATTTATTGTGCAAGTTAATCATATTGGCTATGAACATGTTAAAAAGTAAATTCCTGTACATTCAAGCATACCGTTTCTCTGCGTAAATCCTACAATGCATAATTTTTAATTATACCCATAACTGATTTATATTTCAATCTCATACTCAGATAAAAGAACAATAAACGAGATAAATCCTGTTTTTGTCTTGTTGCCTTGTTGTTATGTCAACCTTGTTGATTATTAACATGTTAAAAAGGGAATTTCCATACTATCAAATTAATGCTACCGTGCTGAATTTAATTCTTTATCTTTGAAATCAACAAATATCCAGAAGCTTTTATTCATTGCAATTGATGGATTACCAAGATAAGGAAGGTGGAAATATCTCCACGAAAGCTGTCCAATAGCCTTTTCAGCGCTCTCTCCCAAAACCGCATACTCCCAAATAGCTGATACAAATCCGCTTCTATCAGCACCACCATTACAATGTACCAGTATCGGCCTCGGTATTTGTTTAAGTAAATTAATTATTTTTTGTGTTTCTTTAACACTTACTACGTCTGAAGACGACAGACCAAAGTTATAATGTCCTACATCCAATTGAAGGCAAACTTTCACCTCATCCTGATACCATGAATCATTAGGATTGGCACCTTCCAAATTAACAATACTTTTTATTTTATATTCTTTTAAATAATAAACGAGAGGATCATGTCCCATTTGCCCACTTCTGTAAAATTGCCCCGGCGTCACAGTGCGAAAATTACACCAATAATGCATATAAACTACATAAGACAGCCCTAAAGCACCAGCTAATACGACAAGAGTCCCAATCACATAAAGCAATTTCCGGATTTTATACAAAAATTTCATTATCATTTTTACTCCACTTTTAGGGTTTAATATTTTTCCAACGTAGCTCAAGCATCCTGCTTGGGCCTTCTTGTTTCATCTTGAGCCTTCATTATCAAGCTAGAAGCTTGAGCTACATTATGAACTACATTCTTTTGGGTTATTAATAATATATAGTTCAATTAAACTTAATTGCTTTTCACTTCTTACAATATGGTCATAACTCTCATGCTGCCATACAATACCCGTCTTACCTATTTTTATATTAATTTCATTGGCAGTAAAAGATTTCCAGGAGTGAGTTATTTTTTCTATAGGCCAACTGTTCAAAGGTTTTACCAAAACATGTACATGATTTGGCATTATAACCCATTCACCAAGTTTATATCTTTTACCCTCAAAATGGAGTAAAGCATTTTTTACAATATCTAAAACTGCCTTATTTTTTAGGATAAATGAACCTGAACCCGCGTCTAATAAATTTTGAATTCTCTCAGAAAATAGTTTATTATATTGGCACCACTCATCATCAAAGTAAGGCTCACTATGCTGTTTTAACCACAGTTCACATTCTGCTTTTATCTTTTTTATAACATCTATTGGAATAGAATCAGCTAATCTAAATGTTATAAAGTATGTAGTACCTTTCTGTTGCCAGTGCGGCAAGCTACGTTCAGTAATATGCAATGGATGACTATAGCTAAACGGAACGAATGTAGAACAAGCATCCTGCTTGTTTTTATTATCACTGTCTGTTTGACTAGTCAATTAAAGACCTCATCAAGTATCTTAATTATTTTTACTTGTCAAGCTGGAAGCTTAACCTACATTTAAACTGCCTGCTGCTTAACTGCCAGGGTATTCAGTCCAAAAGAGCATTTATCAGAACGGGTACCAAAACTTAATATTATTCTCAATTTTAAACCATAGAAAAAAAATAAAGGCAGCAACAGCAAAAACCAATACTATATAATCCGCCTTGGCAAATTTAGTCGCGTTATACCATGTTCTTTTATTATGCTTGCCAAATCCACGCAAATCCATTGCGTTTGTTACATTATCTATTCTATTTAAAGCCGAGTTGATAAGAGGTATAGTTATATTGAACAGATTTCTAACTCTTTTTACAAATGACTTTTCATCTTTCCCAAAGCTCAACCCTCGCGCGGCCTGAGCATGAGCAATGTTTTTAAATTCATATTGAATATCCGGAATATATCTAAAAATTATATTAAAAGTATATGCTATTTTATATGGTATCCCCACTTTATTTAGACTGCCTGCAAACCTACTCGGATGCGTAGTAAAAATAAGTATCATTGCCATAGGCAGAAGTGATATGTATTTTAAAGACAGCGTTAATATATAAAAAAATGTTTCTAGTGTAAACTTGTAATCCAGGAAGCTAAATAAAACTGTTGTTTTACCGGTCAACGTAGTTCCATATCCGGGAGTTATCAAAAAGATAAAAACTGCATTGATAAGATTAAAGACAATTACAACTATAAATAGATTCTTTATTATACGAAACGGTATTTTGGAAAAACAAAGAAAAATTATCCCAAGACAAATTAATAAAACATCAAATCTTAAGTCCAGAAACATAAAAACTGTAATCGACCACAAAACTAAAATAAGTAGTTTTAGGCTTGGCTCCATTTTATGAAAAAATGAGTCACTTTCAACATATAACGTCCCGAATTTACTCATTCTTATCCCCCTCGAAATCAATAAAGTACTGAATAAAATCGTTCTTATTTTCAATACCTACAATTGATGCAAGTTTACCTAAAGATGTTTCTTTCAGATTAGCTTTTTTAATTATTTCTTTTTGGGAAAGCACATTTGCCGGTGTATCATCAGCAATTACGCACCCGTCAGATAACACAATACTTCGAGTACTATATTCCAGTGCCAGATGAATATCATGCGTAATCAAAAGAATTGCGATTCCCTGGCCGGCAAGTTCTTTTATAAACTCCATAAAAGAGGTATAAGTTCTATAATCCTGTCCAGCTGTAGGTTCATCTAAAATCATTATTTTAGGATCTAATGTTAAGATGGAAGCAATTGCAGCCCTTCTCTTTTGACCATAACTTAAAGAATTAATAGGCCAATTTCTATACCCATAAAGACCACAGGTTTTAATTATATCCAAATATTTGTCTTCAATATCTTGAAGGTTATTTAGAGTATTTTCTTTTTTAAATATGCCTCTGAAATTAAAGTTACTGTCTCCAGTATTTCTAGCTTTCAACCCCAGAGTTACTTCATCCCTCAGCATATGTTTCACTATCATGCTGTTTGGATTCTGCATCACATATCCAATATTTTCTCCAACCTTTTTGATGCTCCAGTTATTAATTACTTCTCCATTAAACGATATCTCCCCGCTACCGGGCTTTAATATACCTGCAATTAAACCTGAAAGAGTCGATTTACCTGCTCCGTTATTGCCCATAATACTGACAATTTCACCTTTGTGGAGTTCAAAAGAGATATTCTTAAGTATCCTTTTATCTTCCTGGTAAGAAAAATCTACATTACTGAGAGATAAAATTTCCGTTTTTTCTTTATGTTCCGTGGCTACCATACCAGCGTTATACCAGTTATTGATACTCTCTTTAATTCTTGCATTATCGCAGTTTTCAATGTTATCTATTTTGTTTTCTTTAGCAAGTTCTATACCCGAATGTTTTAACGCTTCGATATACAACGGTTCCCTTAACCCTGCTTTGTTGAGAACATCGGAGATCAGCAGTTCGCATGGTTGTCCATTAAATATTATCTCTCCTTTTTCTATCACAACGACTCTGTCAATATTTTCCTCTAAAACATCTTCTATCCTGTGTTCAACTATTAGGATCGTTTTGTCAGATTCTCTATGCAGTTTGTCAACAAGCTGTATAACACTTTTTCCAGAAGCTGGGTCTAAATTAGCCAGAGGTTCATCAAAAAGAAGTATATTTGAACGGGACGAAAGAACTCCTGCTAAAGATACTCTCTGTTTCTGTCCTCCGGAAAGTTCATAAGGGCTCTGTTCAAGAAACTCTTTCATCTGAATAATTTCGAGTGATTCCAACACCTTTTTCTGCATTTCAGGAAGCGGCATCATATTATTTTCTAGAATGAAGGCAACATCTTCACCTACAGAAAGCCCAATGAATTGAGAGTCCTGGTCCTGCAGAATTGTCCCTACTTTTTTACTTATCTCAAAAATATTTTCTTTATACGGCTCGACTCCATCAATAAGCAGCTGCCCTGAAATCTCTCCATCATAAGCAAACGGTATCAGCCCGTTAATACAATGCATCAGTGTTGATTTTCCAGAACCACTCTGACCAGCAATAAGCACTTTTTCACCTTCTTTGATCTCTAAATCTATCTTTTTCAAAGTAGGCTCTTGAAGGTTCTTATATCTGAAGCTGAAATTTTTGAAAACTATTTTATTCATTCTTCAATCACCAAGTCACAATTTTTCCTATTAGTCATCAAAAAACTCAAGACTACAGGCAAGGCAAAAATAAGGAAGACGACTGAATTTGTTACAGTAATAACTACAACCTGAAAAAATATTTTCCCGGGAGATTCCCCCATTAAAACAATATCTGTAAATCCGGCAAAAGAATACCCAAAAACAAACCCGGCAATTCCCGCAATAGACAGAAAAACTATATGGTATTTCTTATATAGGCCATATTTAATATCAAATCCTTTAAATAGATAAATGAGCCCTACGCAAAATCCAAATATACCAGAGCTCAGTTCCCAATTCCACCAAATCCCCCAACCAGCAAGCATATCTGTCAGCATGTGCCCAATAAATCCAGACAAAAAACCTACAAGTGGTCCAAAAAAAACACTAAAAATGGTTAATATTATTATGGCAGGCCTGATTTGAACATTGGGTCCGATTGGTATACCGACAAGACCGATAATACCATAAAGGGCGGCACCTATACTGATAGTAACAACAGTTTTCGTACTGAGTTTAAAAAAAGAATGTTTCATACATATAAAATCTATCAAAATACACTAAAATGCAAGAAATGTTTTTCTTTTTTTCAGCCTCTCTTAATTAGAGCCAGTATCAAGATAAATCTTGTTTTTGTCTTTTTACTTCTGTTTAAAATCACAATTATGTTGATTATT
>CAZVCD010000067.1:8452-12680 GCA_964625675.1 uncultured Victivallales bacterium
TGACTTTTGCACTTTTACTATAAATCATATCTAGTGTTTTTGCATGAAAGGTTTTTTGTCCAACTCCCATTTCTCTAAAATATGATTTCCCGGCTTCAAGCGCCTTTAAATTAAAACTGATCAATTTCTGTTTTTTAATAACATTAGGTAAAACATCTTTTATTGTTTCCAGCTCAATATATCCTGAAATTAATGCGTAAACCGCCAGCATTACCACACCGACCGTCGCATCTAATCCAATTTTTTGTGCTATTTCAGTTGCCGGCACATAGTATGCTTGCACATCTTCTCTTTTAACTTTTCTGCTAACTAGTGAAGAATTAACAATTATCATCCCCCCTGGCACTACAGAGTTTTCAAATGAATCTAGAGAAAGCGCATTTAATGCAATTAAATCATTAGGTTTGTCTACTACAGGCGATCCTATCATTTTAGAAGAAACAATCACACCGGCATTAGATGTCCCCCCCCTCATTTCCGGCCCATAAGACGGAAGCCAGGTAGAATACAAGTTTTCATTCGCAGCACTATTCGCAAGCAATATTCCAGTTGACATAATACCCTGCCCGCCAAATCCAGCTAATTTTATTTTCTTCTCCACTATTTTCTTTTCAGAATATCTTCTTGTAAAATCAGACTTAGTATCAACTCCCAGTAAACCGAGAAGCTCCCGGTCACTAATTGGCAATTTTTTAACAATTTTTGCGGGTCGATCATCAATATCTCTAAATTTTTTAACAGGAAACTGCTTTTCAAGAACAGTTTTCATCCATTCCCGAGCTTCCACAGGTGACATTTTCCAGTTAACTGGACATGGAGACAGTACCTCAACAAACGAAAATCCCTTTTTATCAACCTGATTCGTTAAAGCCTTTTTAAAAGCTTTTTTCGCTTTAATGGTATTAACAGCACTCGATAAAGAAACACGTTCTATAAATACAGGTCCTTTGAGAGTGTTTAACATCTCAGACATAGCTATAGGTGCACCATCATTATCTTCGCATCGTCCATTAGGGGTAGTCTTTGTTTTCTGCCCAACAAGACTTGTTGGTGACATTTGCCCCCCCGTCATCCCGTAAATAGCATTATTTATAAAAATCACAGTAATATTCTCGCCTCTGTTAGCAGCATGTACAATAGGACCGGTACCTATACTGGCAAGGTCTCCATCTCCCTGATAAGAAATAACAACCGCATCTTTCTGCGTTCTTGCAATACCTGTAGCTACCGCAGGGTTCCTTCCATGGGCACTCTGAACATTACCGGTATCGAAATAATTATACATAAAAACACTGCATCCCACAGGGGAACATAGAACTACTCGATTCTGTATATTTAAATCATCAATAACTTCAGCCAATAATTTATGCGCATTTCCATGGCCGCAACCTGGACAGTAATGCGTATTTTTCTGGCCATTACCTCTTCTTGCAAACTCATCATAAAATGTTTTCGGTTTTGCATGTTTTATCATCTTAAAGATCCTTATTTATATTAAGGTGACATAGAATTTCAGTATGCCAAATATAATTTTGTATTCAATAAAAACTAACTATTACGACTTTAAAATACCTCTGGTATTATTTTTTCGATCAACTCCTCGACAGTAGGCACTATCCCCCCAAACCAGTTATATCTAAGAACGGGAACCTGACACTCAACTGCAAGTTCAACGTCAACAGCCATCTGGCCATCATTTAATTCAACTACGATGAATTTTTTAGCTTTACCTGTCAGTTTTTTTAAAGGCTGCTTGGGAAATGGATACAGTGTTTTAGGTCTCAACATTCCAATTTTAATTCCCTGCTGTCTTAACTGTTCGACTGCCGTCATGCATATACGAGCACTTACACCAAAAGCAACTAAAACAACCTCAGCATCATCTGTTTCAATTTCTTCATAATCGACAAGTTCATTTTCTACTTTTCTATACTTCTCCTGCAACTTCAGGTTGTGATCGCTAAGAAGTTTTGTATTCAAATATATTGAAGTAATTAAATTATTTCTGCTTTCTTTATCTGCATTCAACGCCCATTCTTTGCGCTTTCCGTGTTTTATTTCTTTAGGCAATTCTATCGCTTCCATCATCTGCCCTATATAAGCATCTGCAAGAATAAAAACTGTCATCCTATATTTATCCGCAAGTTGAAAAGCTCTGCATGTAAAATCGCTCATTTCCTGTACTGAAGAAGGTGCTAGAACAATGTTTTTATAACAACCATGGCCGCCACCTTTAACTATGCAGTTATAATCACCCTGCTCTGGCCAAATGTTACCAAGCCCTGGACCTGCACGCTGAATATCGACAACTACACACGGAAGTTCTGCCCCAGCCATGTAAGATAGCCCTTCAGCCATAAGGGAAATACCAGGTCCTGAAGACGCGGTCATGACACGTGCCCCGGCCGTAGCCGCACCATACAGCATGTTAACAGAACTTACTTCACACTCAGCCTGAAGAAAAGTCTTTTCAGCTTTAGGAAATAAATCTGAGGCCGCATGAGCTATTTCACTTGCAGGAGTTATTGGATAACCGAAAAAATGCGTAGCACCGCCAAGTAACGCGCCATGAATCACTGCATCATTACCCATCATAAACTGCTTATTCATTTCACGAATCTCCTTTGATTACCGTTACAGCCCCTGGCTCAGGACAAATATAAAAACAAAATCCGCACGCAATACATTCAGAACTTTTAAATGATGCATATTGATATCCTTGCTCATTAATATCTGAACCGATACTTATACATTTCTTAGGACAAGCTGTAATGCAGAGTTTACAACCCTTGCATTCATTTGAACTGATTTTTATATAATTATTCCCCATATGGACAAACCTTCAAGATAACTCTTGTTTTTATCTTTTTGTATTGTTACGTTGCTAATATTGTTGAATATGAATATGCTAAAAGGCAAATTCCTGTACATTTAAAACACATATAATTAATATTCAAAATGTTATAGCTTCTTAATATTATTAGCCTAAAAACTTTTATTTTTTTATCATTTTTACCAAAGATAATCATCAAATGACTTTTTACAATAATAAACAAACATACAACTGGATATTTTACTATTTAGGCATACTTTATGTCACTAAATCATAACATAACAGGCACAAACAATGAAATTTGATATAGATAGTTTTAAAAAAATCAGGCAGGAAAAACGGTGGTCACTTACAGCTTTAGCAAAAAAATTGAATGTGACAAGAGTTACAATGTCCAGATGGGAAAACGGCAAACAGCCTCTCATCGAAAAAAGAATAAGAGAACTGGCAGAAATTCTAGAAGTTCCAACATCAAGCATATCGGATTTAAAAGATAAATTCGGATCGTCTCGTGAACTATCTCAGGTAACAGGCGCATTCCTCTCCATAATGAAAACTGACTACAAAGCAAGACTGGAAAGACATAACGACTTCATTCAACTTCTACAGGAACAGTACGAGGAAATAGAGAAAGCTTCTGTAATTATAAATGCAATACTTGTTTCCATGGATGTTATTTTTTATATAAAAGATACTAATAGTAAATATATTATTGCAAGTAACGCTTTCCTGAACAATACCGGATTAAAGAGTAATTATAATGCACTGGGACGAGAAGATTCCGATTTCTTTTCAATCAAAGAAGCAAAAAATAATTACATAGAAGATCTTCATGTAATTGAAACAGAAAAAACCTTACAGAAAGAAGATTATATTCCAGGAACACGTAAGAAAAAATGGGGAATTATAAATAAAACTCCGATCAAAGACAGGGATGGAAAAATCATCGGGCTCATAGGTTCTATTATTGATATTACAGAAAGAAAACGACAAGAAGAAGAAAAAAGACTACTCAATGATGTAATGGTACAGGTACATGGCCTTGTATGGGCCGGATATTATATTCGGAAAAAGAAAATATGGAACAATTTCCGTATAACATATTTAAATGGAGCTATAGAAGAACTGTTCGGAGTAACAAAAGAAGAATTCATTGAAAAACCGCGTATATGGCTGGATAACGCAGCAAAAGATCAGCATGATGTAATTGTTAAATGGCTGCTATTAAATGAGTTTCCTAAAAATATAGAAATAAAATACAATCATCCCTATGGCAAACAGCTATGGCTTGAAATAAACATTATTCGCAAAGACCATCTCTATTTTGGAAGTATTAGAGATATCACACCCAAAAAAAGGACAAATAACGCTTAAACTAACCTTCCCTTCCCCTAA
>CAZVCD010000068.1:0-12563 GCA_964625675.1 uncultured Victivallales bacterium
CAAGTGGTTTCGGTGTTGAAAGACTATTTTTAACTTTTTAATTATACCAGAGGTACATGCCTTTGGCTTGTTAAATTTTTTTTGGGAGGGGTTATCGCCAAAGGACGATTAAAATTTGTCAAATTTTAATCACATTTATTTTTACTATTATTCGAAAACTATTTTGCTTTGTGTATAGATACAAAAAAAGAACGATTAATGTGTAATCGTTCTTTTTAGTGTATATATGAAATGTTCTATTATTTTATTTCTACAAGTTCCAGGTCAAAGACCAGTGGTTTACCTGCTAGATGATGGTTTGCATCTAATGTCACATTTTCTTCTGCTACTTTAGTAACTGTAACAACCATCATTTGTCCATTCTCCTGACGGAGCTGGAGTTTTAGTCCTTCTTCAGGTTTAATGTCTTCTGGGAATTGAGTTATAGGAACTTCTAATATCATTTCCTTACGATGTGGACCATATGCTTCATCAACTGGTATATTAATCGTTTTTTTCTCACTAACACTCATTCCTGTAACGCCTTTTTCAAAGCCTTTTATTACCTGTCCTCCACCTATTTTAAATTCAAGTGGGTCACGGCCGTCTGAGCTGTCAAAAACTGTTCCGTCTTCGAGTTTTCCTGTGTAATGTATCTTAACTGTATCTCCGTCTTTTACCTGTGTCATTTTTTCTTCCTCTAAATACATTTATTAATAGTTCAGAATATATTAAAGCGTTAAGAATAAACCATTAGATAAAAATATCAAGAAAAAAAGTTTTTTTTAGTAATATTTAATGTACAGGAATTTGCTTTTTAACTTCTTCATAATCAAAATAATTATTATTTCAAACAGAAGCAAAAAGACAAAAACAAGATTTATCTTGACTATTTAGTTATCTTCTTCTGTTTTACCGTGTCCATCAATAATATCAAAAGATGGTTTGCCAGTAATAGCACACAGTATTTCGCTGCTAACCGGAGGGCAGCCAGAAATAAATTTTCCTCTATTTTTATGCGCACTGGTACAGTTGCCAATGCAAAGCGTACCTTTAGGGACATCTTTAAGTCCTTTGCCTATCGCGAGAGTGAGAGTATCATCTGGAAAATAATCTAAAATTTTATTACCGTAATGTTTTAAAAATAGAAAGAGTGAAGACTGACAGGCACTGCATGAATTTTTATCAAGTATATTAATATTTGGATATTCTAATGTTAAGTTGTTCGGGGGAGGGGCAAATGGGATAATCAAGTCTTCCCACTTTTCAGGCTTAATATTGATATCTGATATTTTTATCGTTCCGTAGCTGCGCTCTGCTGCTATTTTCAGGTGAGGGATATTTTTTGGACTAATTCCCATAAGTTTACAGGCAACGGCATCCGCAGCATATACATCAGAACAGACCAGAACTGTATTCAAAGGCTTGGGGGAACCTGCGCTTGGTCCGAGGCCTTCCATGCAGATAGTTCCGTCTATTATAGACAAATGAGGTTTAAGAACTGATGACATATCTGCTATTGCTATGTCAATAGGTTTTTCATCAATACCTTCAACTGGTGGTAGCATGTGAAGAAGTACTTTGCTACGCCGCCACAAGCAGCCTTTCATGTTTTTTAAAGCCAAAGTTACACCAGTATGCATATGTGTTTTCATTACAGGGATAGATACTATTATATCATATTCAAATATTTCAGGGCAAACTTTTATTGATTTCAATGCAATACCTTCAGGGATATCAACCTTATGGTATTTTCTTTTGTCCATATCTATTAGCTTGCAATTTCTTTCTTTTGCCACTTTTGATATCCCTGTAACATCAAGAGCTTCCATTGTATCAACACCGGAAATTGGACTTTCGCCGATAGCAACAGTTGCACCGGCTTCCAGAAAGGCGTCGATTGCCGCTGCAACTACCTGAGGATGCGTTGTTATTCCTTTTTCGAATGTTGCAATTCTACCAGCATTAGGTTTTAACAGAACTCTTTTATTTTTAGCAGGAGAGAGATCTATGTTTGATAATGCTATGCGTGTATTTTTGTATGCGCCATTACCGTTAGTGATGTAAACTGCAGGCTTAACGTTATTCTGCCCGAAGTAATTTGTTTTTAAATGATTCAGATTCATTTTTTATAAAAAAGCCTATTAAAAGTTTGAGATTAGACCCAGAATATATATTGAAATGATATCTTTAGCAAGTAAAGTTCATAGATGATAGTCTTTAGTATATATTATTTTTTATCAATACCGAAAGGAAAGTGGTTTTATGGATTTATTTGAAGCAATGGAAAAACGGCATAGTTATCGTGGAGCTTTTAAAGATGAATCTGTTTTAAAAGAAGATTTAATTAAAATACTAGAGGCTGGCCTTAATGCACCATCTGGCAAAAACCAGCAAACTACAAATTTTGTTATTGTGGACGATGTTCAATTAGTCAAACAAATTGTTGTTATGCACAATCTTAATAAAGCTGTACAGCAAGCAAAAGCTTTTATTGTCTGTATTATAGATAAAGAACCAGAGCCTATTTTTGGACCTTTTTCATTTCAATTAGAAGACTGTTCTGCTGCTGTAGAAAATATGCTTTTGGCAATAACCGCTTTGGGGTATGCTACTGTGTGGATAGATGGTTGGCTAAGAATGGAAGAAAGAGCTGAAAAAATAGCAGATCTACTGAATTTACCTAAAAATAAAAAGGTACAAATACTGCTTCCTGTTGGTGTTCCTGTAGAAATTAAAACTCAGCCCAAAAAGAAATCTTTTAACGAGCGAGTTTGGTTTAATAGTTATACTAATAAGCAATAATTTATACTGAAGGTATTTTTGGTTTTTTTGTGTTTTCTCTAGTTTTAATGATTTTTATTGTTTTTTGAAAACCATTGAGCTTTGGGGATAATTTGTTGATAGTATACTTTTTACAAGTTAAAGGGGGAAATTATGATTAATTTGATTGCACCATGTGGATTGGATTGCAGTAAGTGCGGTGCTTTTATTGCCAAGCAGAATAATGACGATGAAGTAAGAAAAGAAACAGCCCTAAAATGGTCCAAAGAGCACAACGTTGAAATAGATCCTAAGAAAATTAACTGTGATGGGTGTTTATCTTTGACAGGAGAGCATTTTGGATATTGTAATGTGTGTGTAATAAGACTTTGCTCTATTGATAAAAACCTGGATGACTGCAAAAAGTGTAATGAATATAAATGTGAAAAAATAACAAAAATATTCGGGTAAAAATGGACACAACATGTTATTTAGGTCGAGGTTACCTCTGATTACCAGTCTTCCGCCGTCGTTAAAACTATGGCGGACAAGTCGCTCTCCGAGTTTCTACTCGGCCCAGCTGATTACTGATCACTGATTAAGGTGTGTAGCGGGAAGAAATAGCGACTACGAATTCACCCTTTGGTGATTTGGCTTTCATTTTTTCATTAACTTCCGCTGCTGTACCACGTATTACTTCTTCGTGCATTTTGGTTGCTTCACGTATTAAAGCGAGGCCGCAGTCAGGGCCAATGATCTCATTAATTTCTTCTACCAGACGAACAACTCTTTTGGGAGATTCAAAAATAAAGGCAGTCTTGTTATCATTTGCTATTTCTTCCAGAACCTTGTGCCTGGCTCCTTTTTTGGGAGGAAGAAAGCCGTAGAATGTCAATCTTTCAACGGGGAGGGCTGCCGCCATAATAGAAAATGTCAACGCAGATACACCGGGTATAATTTCTGGCTCTATACCATTTCTTAAAGCCTCTCTTATTATGAGAAAACCGGGATCGGAAACACATGGTGAACCAGCTTCGCTAATTACAGCTAATTTATTTCCTTTTAGTACTTCGTTAATAAGAAAATTAACAGTTCTGTGCTCATTTTGTACATGGTGACTTACTACTTTTTTTTCATCTATCTCAAATTTATTTAAGAGTATTCTTGCTTTTCGAGTATCTTCAGCTGCAATCATGTCTGCTTCTTTTAGAGTCCTAACTGCTCTGAACGTCATGTCTTCTAAATTTCCGATAGGAGTGGCTATTATGGAAAGTTTGCCGTCCTGATTATTGATCTTTAGATTCATAAGCGTTGAAATTCTCCATAAGTTTATTTTTGTATATTTTCATTAAAACGGTGTAACATAATGCCCTATCTCGCAGAATAAAAGAAAAGACTTTATTTCTATTTAGACTATAGAGGTGAAGTGTGTTTATTTCAATTTATAATTTTAAATGGATATTTTTTTAGCAAATAATTTATGCATTCTATAGATTTGATTTAGTATTTCCTATATAATTAAATTGCTAAGCAAGTGACATTTAAATATTTGGAACATAGAATGCTATTGTTTCATGCCCTAGAGTTTTAAAGTATAGAAGGAGGAGTAAGATTGATGGATAAAAAAAACAGAATTTTTATTGTTAGCGTACTTTTAAGTTGTCTTTTTATTTGTGCCGCTTTGGCCAGCAACACTGGAAAATTCAAAAAATTTACGGCTAATGTGATGGCGCCACTTAACCTACCGACAGCAATATATTCTATTGATACTAATATTGATTGGACTACTGGAGAGACATTAACACAAGATAATAAAAATAATTATCAATCTGTTATTGATCAGTTTCAAAATAACATTAAAGCTGCTGCTGCTATTGGAGTAGATGCTATAAGCATGGATGTTTGGTGGGGACTTGTTGAAAAAAATGGAGATCAGCAGTTTAATTGGGATCCTTATAAGAAAATTTTCACTATGATAACAAATGCCGGGTTAGAAATTCAGGCTATTATGTCTTTTCATGCCTGCGGTGGAGGTGTTGGCGACAACGTTAATATACCAATACCTTCCTGGATTTGGGGGGTAGCTGGAAATGGAGCCAAGTATTGCAACGAACAGTTTATTGGACAGAATTATAATGAAAGTACATATGGAAATCCAGAAATAGTTGCTTTATGGGCATCAAATAATAAAGCAGTACATAAGCAGTATCAGGAATATATGGATTCTTTTGAGGGTTTTGTAAGTGAGAATGAATTTGCAGATGATATTCAGGCTATAAGTATTAGTTGCGGGCCGGCCGGTGAATGCAGATATCCCTCTTATGACCAATATACAGCAAATAGTAAAAAATTTGGACAGGGATATCCTACTAGAGGCTATTTTCAGTGTTACTCTAAGAACGCGATAGCTTCATTTCAAAGTGCTATGCAAAATAAATATGGTAACATTGCCACTTTAAATGCTAAATGGAATACTAAGCTTAAGCTTACATCTTTTAGTCAGGTTTCACCACCAACGAACGGAGATGGTTTTTTTACGAGTAATTCCTATTTTTCTGCCACTTACGGAACAGATTTTATTGGTTGGTATAACAGTGAACTTGTAACGCATGGACAGAAAATGATAACAGATGGATTGACTGCATTTGATGCTGCACTTGCCGGAGTAACTGTTGGAATCAAAATTCCCGGCGTACACTGGCTGATGGGAAGTACGACCATGCCTAGGTCTACTGAGGTATGCGCTGGACTTTTGAACAATAATTTTGTTGTCGATGTTTATAGTAAAGGATGTGGTCAAGGATATAATGGTCTCATGAGTATGATTAAAACAAATGACAGTGAAAGCCGTAAGGTTAATGTATATTTTACATGCCTTGAAATGCCTAATGCAGATTCTAGTCCTGCTTATTCTTGGGCTTGTACATTAGTTTATGGTGTAGGCAAACAGGCAAACAAAATAAAGTTGCAGATAAAGGGCGAAAATGCTTTAGCTCCAAACAGTGGTTGGAACTGGAACGGAAGCCCCTTATCGGGAACTCCTATTGGCAATAAAACATATGGTGGAGGACCATGGTGCAATATAAACTATGCTATATGTAATGGTTATGATGGTATTACTATTTTAAGAGTTTCAGATGTAACCTACGGAAATAATGAATCACAATATGGTAAATTTTATGGATTAATTAAACTTCATAGTGAGAATCCAAGAGTTCCCAAAGATTTGCCTCCACTGCAATCTGAATCAGAAGGAACTATGTAATTATAATTCAAGTTATTTAACGTTTTTTCTGAGGGAAAAAGATACTGTTATAGTTTGTATTTTATTTATTAAAGAAGGGCTGAATGATATCATTCAGCCCTTTTTGTTTATCTGTAATTGAAATTCTCTACTTTTATCATATCTTATGCTTTAATTTTTAGATACCTACATTTTTTGTTTTTGTAATCAAAACAAAATAGTCTTACATAGCGGCAATAATATAAAAGAAATATTAAAATGGCATTAAAACCGAAATATATAATAATAGGCAACGGTAGACTGGCAAAACATTTATGCCATTATTTTTCGTTGTTAAAAATAAAATTTTACCATTGGCATAAAGGGTTGAATTCCAGTTCGCTCCAGGAAGCTTTGGCAGATGCTAATACTGTTCTTTTAGCTATATCTGACAGCGCAATTGAACCTTTTATAGAGTCTAGGGAAAAGTTGCTAAATGGGAAAACACTAATTCATTTCTCAGGAGCTTTGGTTTCAAAAAAAGCCGTAGGCTGCCATCCTTTGATGACTTTTACCGAAGACCTTTATGATTTAGAACTATATAAATCTATATTGTTTTGTTTAGATGAAGGTTCACCGGAATTCAGTTCTTTATTTCCTAAACTGTCAAATCCTCACATTGTAATACCAAACAGGTTAAAACCGTATTATCATTCTCTGTGTGTGATGGCAAATAATTTTACATGCATTCTATGGCAAAAATTTTATGACGAAATGATCGTGACCTTTGGTGCCCAGGCGGAGAATCTGGATGTTTTTTTGAAGAAAACAACTTCTAATATATTAAAGAATCATAAAACATGTTTAACCGGACCTTTAGTTAGGAATGATCTTGAAACAATAGAAAACAATATAGCGAGTTTAAATCTGGATCCGTTTAAAAAAGTTTATGAAAGCTTTGTAGATGCCTATAAAAAATCAAAATGAATGAGCTTGTACCCATAGCGAAATGATTTACGGAAAATTATAAAAACAATTGATAATAAATATTTAACATATAAACCATAAACAAAAATACCTCGGTATAAATATGAATATTAATGATTTTAAAATTAAAAAGGGGAAACGGCAGAAAGTATCAGTTATAACCTGTTATGATTATTCTTTTGCCAAAATAATAGATAATACTGATGTAGACTGTGTCTTAGTCGGTGACAGTGGTTCCATGATAATGCACGGCTTCCCGTCGACGGTTCATGCTACTACTGATATGATAGCTATCATGATTCAAGCTGTATCTCGCGGAATAAAAGATAAATTTATTATTGGTGACATGCCTTTTTTATCTAATCGTAGTGGCTTAAAAACTGCGATGAAAACGGTTGATAGCTTTATGAAAGCCGGAGCACACGCAGTCAAGCTTGAGGGTGTTGATGGAAACGAAAAAATAATTGAACATATAGTGGAATCCGGAGTTCCTGTCATGGGTCATATAGGATTAACACCTCAATCGGTTAATGCCTTTGGTGGTTATTCTGTTCAGGGAAAGAACATTGAAAAAGCAGAAAAATTAATAAATGAGGCAAAGAAGCTGGAATCCCTCGGTTGTTTTGGTATGGTTTTGGAATGTATTCCAAGCGAATTAGCTAAAACTATTACAGATTCAGTATCCATTTCTACAATCGGCATTGGTGCCGGCCCTGACACGGATGGGCAGGTGCTTGTTTTGCAGGATATGCTTGGAATGAACAATGAAATTAAACCTAAATTCGTAAGACATTATCTTAATGGAAATGAATTAATACAGAAAGCAGTGAATTCTTTTCATTCAGATGTTTTAACTCAACAGTATCCATTAAAGGAAGAAAGCTATAAATAGCAATTAATAATAAAGAGCAATGAAAATATTTAAAGATATATATGAATGGATGAAGTATAGGAAGGAACTGCCTGTAGAAAAAAGTTTAGGTGTAGTCATGACTATGGGAGCATTGCATGATGGTCATTTCAGTTTGGTCAAAGAGAGTAAAAGCAATAATGATTATACTTTAGCAACTATTTTTCTTAATCCTACCCAGTTTAATAATAAGGAAGATTTGGTCAAGTATCCCATAACTTGGGAACAGGATGTTGAAGCATTAGAAAAACTTAATGTGGATTTTCTTTTAGCACCGAACTATGAACAGATTTACTTTGATAATTATAGATATCAAATATCAGAAAATGATTTTAGTAAGATACTATGCGGTTCTTCTAGACCCGGCCACTTTGACGGGGTACTAACGGTTGTAATAAAACTGCTTCAAATAGCAAAAGCGGACAGGGCATATTTTGGAGAAAAGGACTATCAGCAGTTTCATTTAATAAAAGGAATGGCCGATGCTTTTTTTCTTGATACTGATATTATTTCCTGTAAAATTGTAAGAGAAAAAGATAATCTGGCCATGAGCTCAAGAAATAGCAGACTAAATGATAAAGGAAGAGAGCTTGCTTCTCTGTATGCTAATATTATAAGAGAAAATTTACCTGTAAATGAAATCAGAAATAAATTAGAAAGCTACAACATTACTGTAGATTATTTAGAAGAACATTTTGGACGAAGATTTGCCGCTGTAATTATTGAAGATATAAGATTGATTGACAATTTTGATTTGAAGGAAATTAGACAATGAAAAGAATAATGTTAAAATCTAAAATACACATGGCTACTGTAACTGATGCAGTGCTGAATTATACAGGTTCGATAAGCATTGATCCGGAGTTGATTGAAAAAGCTGATTTTCTACCTTTTGAAAAAGTAGACATTTATAATTGTAATAATGGGGTGCGTTTTTCTACATATGTTATTGTAGCTGAAAAAAAAGGCGAAATATGCCTGAACGGTGCAGCTGCACGACTTGTGCAAAAAGGAGATAAAGTTATTATTGCTTCTTATGCTGAATACAAAGAAAAAGAAGCTATAAACCTTAAACCTACATTGGTCTTTGTTGACGATGAAAATAATGTGACAGAAATCAAAAAATAAATATCAAATTTTAGCGCAACAAGTACTTGTTTAGATAACTGTTTGGAATTGAATACTTTTTGGCTATTGAGTATATTTTATGTTTAGTTTGTTCGCTGTAATGTGCTGTCAGATTACTGTATAAATGAAAAATATACTGTTGTGCCCATTCTGTAGGTAGATTTTTATTACCTTTTAATGCTTTTTTTAAGCTTTCGCTGTAAATAAGTTCATGTTTATTGCCGTTATTGTCAGTGCCCGTAATTCTCAGACTGATTTTATCGCTATTCGTCTGATACTCTCCAAAAAGAGTAATGCTACGCCCTAAATACAGGTTAGGAAGTTTTTTGGGAAATGTTTTTGCAGACAAACTACTTGAAATCTGATAATTAAGATTATTTAGGATAATAGAGCCTGTAGAGTTAATGTCTTTTTTTATTACTTTAGAACTGTTGTCTACAGCGCTTGCTTGAGTAAATATGCCTCTGTTCCTGTATGCCAGTAGGTCTAGCAAAAATGTATTCGATTTTTTTGCATTTGTAAACGTAAAAATACTTGCTGTTTGATGATTTTTATTTGATATGGTATTTATAAACTTACGACTGTTAATAATATCCCCGGAATTAAGTTGTCCATCTGACAGCATAAAAATGAGAAGAGGGCGTCCTGCTGTTTTGTATTTTGAATCGATATATGGTTCAAGTGCTTTGTAAAGATTGGTAGAACCGGATTGCTGAAGTTTATTTAAAAAAATTAATGCTTCGTTAATATTTTTTTTAGTGGGTTTTTCTAACTTTCCAAACAGTGCTAATGGTTTACCTTTAAAAGCTACAATTTCAAAGCGGTCTTTTGGGTTTAGGTCAGAAATAGAAGCTGTGATTCCCTTTACAAATTCAGCCAGTTGTTTGTCTAAAATACTTCCTGAAGTATCGACCAAGAAAATAATATCTCTGTCAAAGCTTTTGAAATGGGTTGCTTCTGTATTAGTGGAAATAATAATTTTAAAGAAACCGCTACCGTTGGGCTCCGGGTATTTGTATAACTGTATATTAAGAAACGGGTCTATAGGAGTTGTTTTTTTTAAAGCGACCAGCCTTGTTTCAGGTTTTAGAGATGGCTCTTTATATAAATTTATCTTAGGCGGAGAAAATCTTAGTTTTAAGGGCATTATTTTTACAGGAGAATGTGCTGTATCAGTTAAGTGTCTATTATTTTTGTTTTTTTCATATAATAATGGAGTGCTGTATTCTTTTTTTGGTATTTTCGGTATAATTAAATGATTGTATCTCAGTTCTTTTTCGGTTAGTTTGTCTCCGTCAAATTGGATTATTTTTGACAGGAATGGTGTTTTATGTATTGCAATTGGTTTAAACTCTGATGGTGGGTGTATGACTGTCGGAGGAGCACTTTTGATACGGTTTGCTGATAATAAAACGGGATCTGTTTTTAATTTGGTTTTAAGGGGGGAGAAGGGATTTTTTAGTGGATTTTCAGATACAATAAATTCTTTTTTAGTGTTTTGAAGAGACTTTAGATTTACAATATTTGTTTCAGTGAAAGTAATAACACTACTTTTTTTTCTTTGTGAATCATAAATAAACTTTTGTTTAAATCGAATATTTTCGAATAATGACAATATAAAAACATGAACAAATAAAGACAAAATTACAGATATTATAATGTAATGTTTTTTTTTCATTTTGTATGATTCGTGATCTGAATAAGATTGTGATTAGATCTTTTTGATATTTTTTGCAGGATAATCTGCCTAGTTATAACTTTAGAAAGTAAAGCTGTTTTTTATGTTTGACAAGGCACTTAATCATACTTTTTATGTTTTATATTCAACTCTTTGATTTTTTGAGAGTTTATTTATTATGACTTTGTTCTATTACGCAGTACTTTAAATAATTTAATAAAGTAGAAGCTTACAATCATCATAAAATTAAAATTGAGGAATGCTATAATGAAAAAAGGGAAATTGATAGTTGCAGCAAGCGAGAAATCCGCAGATTTATTATATGCTACCGGTTTTATGGCGCCTGATCCTTTTGTGTATTTTTCAATAAAAGGTGAAATTAATGGAGTTGTAGTAACTGCACTCGAATTGAATAGGGCTAGAAATGAAGTTAAAGATGGAATAACAGTGTTTGATAGAGACGATATTATTCCAAAAGATTGTACAGAGAAAAGCATAAAAACAATAATAAAAGGGATAGTTGAAAAATTCCCTGTTAATTCCTGGGAAGTTCCGGCGACATTTCCTCTGATCTATGCAAACTATTTAAATTCTCTTGGTATTCACATTACATGTATTGACGGAGAGTTCTTCCCGGAACGCAGCAGAAAAACTCTGCATGAACTGAATTGTATCTTTGATGCGGTAAAATTGACAGAGAAGGCAATGTTTAGAGCTGAATCAATTATCAGGAAGGCTGTTATACAGGATGACGGTAAATTATTTTGGAATGGAGCAGAGCTGACATCTGAAATCATAAAGAGAGAAATTAACATAGAAGCAGTACGTGGAGAGGCAGTGGCTTTGGCTACAATTGTATCATGCGGCAAACATAGCTCAGAACCTCATAATACCGGAAGCGGTGTTATTATGGCCGGGCAGCCTATTGTTGTTGACATATTCCCTCGCGTTGAATCTACCGGATACTGGGGTGACATGACTCGTACTTTTGTAAAAGGTAAGGCAGAGAAAATAGTAAAAGATGCCTATAAAGCAGTCAAAGGGGCAAGGGATTTTGCTAAAAGTAAAATAAAAGCTGGACTTATACCATCTGTTTTACATAACGAAATATTAGAATATTTGGAACAAAATGGCTTTAAAACAGGGAAAAATAGCGATTCATATTTTGGTTTTTATCATGGTTTGGGTCATGGCTTGGGGCTTGAAATACACGAAAAACCTTCCGTCGGCTCATTAAGTAATGAACCGTTAAGAATTAATGAAGTAATTACTGTTGAACCGGGAGTGTATTATCCTGAATGGGGTGGTGTAAGACTTGAAGATGTAGTTGTAGTTAAAGAAAACGGTATTGAATGCTTTACTGAATATCCGGATTGCCTAGAGATTGAGTGATATATAAATTTGGTGATTTGGTGATTTAGTGATCGTCAGAGGTTTATCCTCCTTTGGAGGGCGATTGAAATTTGGTGATTTAGAAGAAAGAGGGGCTGTATCAAAAGGGTATTTTTTGTTGGAGTACAGCCTTTAGGCTGAATACAATAGGCTCAAAAATTCACAAGCTAACTGTGTCTCGGCATTTTATCCATCGACCTGTCCACCATAGCTCGCAGAGTGACGGAGGAAGCTTTAGCGAAGTTAGTTGGAAAACCCGCAAATGTGGGGCGAGGACGGAAGCTTGAACTCCAACATACTTTAACAAGACTCTTTTAAACTGCTAATAAGCTTTATATCGTAGTCTCAGAGTTCAATGCTTCAGCATTGTTTTTGTGATTTTGTGATGGGCGGATTTAAAATCACCCAATCACCAAAATCTTACAGTCCGAGGAACTGGATAGAAATGCCGCACAGTAATATTGTTGCGCCGGCCAATGCATGAGTATAACGTTCCATTTTAG
>CAZVCD010000069.1:0-5915 GCA_964625675.1 uncultured Victivallales bacterium
TAGGAGAGTAACTATAATGAAAGCCGGAGATGAAATTATATGTCAATATTGCGGAGCAAGTTCTTTTCTAGTTAAGAAGACAATAATGGACGGATGGACTAAAAAAGGTGAAGCCTTATTATGCTCATCATGTTCTAAGGTTATACAGGATATATCTGAAGAAGAAAAACTTACAGAAAAGAACAAAGGAGAAATAAATAAAAAAGCATCATTGGATAGGCTTTCCGGAGTTCTTGGAGCTGAAGAACTAAAAAAGCCAACTATCGTGTCTGAAGAGGATGAAAAACAATTTTGCAGGGATTGTAAACATTATATTTCTCATCCATTCCTAGACAGATGTTCTTTACATCAAATTGAAGTTAATCCCATGGATGACTGTAAATCTTTTGAACGTTGAACGTTATTCTTTTATTATATTTACCACGCGTTTAAATTCAGTTTCAAATTTATCCCAAAGCTGTTTTGCCAAATCTATATCTCTATCTATTATATGCGATTCCAGTGTCTGGCAGACAGCCTGAAGCTTTACCGCACCAATAGCTGCAGCATCGCCTTTTATTGAATGGGCTATAAGTTTAGCGCTTTTATATACGTCATCCGTTGGTATAACTGCATTAAAAAGTATTTCCTTCAGTCTTGCCATTTCGCTCGGTTTACTATTCCGAAAAAGCGATAGTAGTTCATTTAGAAAGGCTGTGTCTCCTTCATACAAAGAGAGGGCCATTTCTACATCCAGAATATCGGAATACCCTGTCGGAATCCTCCTTGCTTGTAAGGTCTTATTAATCATGTTCTCCAAAACAGGAAATCTGACAGGCTTTGATGCATAATTATTCATGCCGACTTCAGTGCACTTATCTTGATAATACTTTCCAATATGTGCTGTCATGCCTATAATTGGAATGTCTATATTTTTCTCACCACCCTGCCCTTTTCTTATATTCAATGTAGCTTCAAAGCCATCCATTACCGGCATTTCTATGTCCATTAATACTATATCGTAATCATTTTTAGACAATATATCGAGAGCTTCTTTGCCATTTGAAGCATTATCTATACAATAACCTTTTTTTCTAAGAAAATGATTAGCAACTTTTCTATTAGTATTATTGTCTTCAACGAGTAATATTTTTAATTTTTGATTTTTATCATTACAGCTATTACTGTTATCTGCCAATATTAATTTTAGCTGCGAAAGAGAAGCAGTGGAGGCCGTTTGTATGCTACTATAGCCTGTAGTTTTAATCTTCTTTGGATTTCCTAATTCAAAGGGTAAGCTAAAAACGAATTTACTCCCCTGCACTTTTCTATTGATTGCATAAATATCTCCACCCATGGCTAAAATAAATTTTTTCGTGATAGTCAACCCTAGGCCGGTTCCTCCGTATTTTTTAGAAATAGTATTGTCTGCCTGCGTAAAACTATCAAAAATAGATTCAAGCTTTTCCTCGGGTATGCCAATGCCGGTATCTTTTACAGTAAATTCTAAATATATTTTATTCTTTTTCCCAGTTGAGTCATGTTTAGTTGAACGTGTGACATCTAAAACAATACTTCCTCGTGGTGTGAATTTTATAGAGTTACTCATAAGATTTAGTATGATTTGCCGTAAAAGTTTGGGATCACCTTTAAGGTGTTTGGGAACATCTTCAGACAAATTTAATTTTAAGGAAATTGCTTTTTGAGAGGCTATAGTATACATTGATTTTAACATAAAATTCAGTATATCAAGTAAATTAAAATCAATGTTTTCCACAATAAGCCTATCTGCTTCTATCTTAGAAAAGTCCAATATATCATTAATAAGCATAAGCAGTTGCTCTGAAGAATCTTTAACTGTCTGAAGACAATCCCGCTGTGTTAATGTAAGCTCGGTATCCAATGCTGCACCTGTCATATTTATAATCGCGTTCATTGGAGTTCGTATTTCATGGCTCATTTGGGCTATAAATTCAGCTTTTGCATTATTTTCTTGTTCGGCCTTTTCTTTTTCTGAAGAAGTTTTCTGTATAATTTCTTTTTGTCGTTTTTCAGTTTTCTTTCTTTCTTCAATATTATTCAAGATATAAATAATGGATTCTATTGAGCCATCGTCTTTCATTATGGGGGAAACAGTAAGTTCACACCAGAATTTTTTTCCATACATATTTTTATACATAAGATCTTTTTGAAAATAAGAGATATCTCCACTTATAACCCGATTGAAATATGAGGTGTGAGTTGTTTTAAAGCTTTCCTCCACAAAATCAGAACAGCTTAATCCTACGATATTATCATCGGTGTATTCAAATATTTTCTCGATTTTTTTGTTAGCATCCAGTATATTACCCTCTGGAGACAATAAACATATACCAACACCGGCATTATTATATATGGCCTTCAGTTGCAAGTCTTTTGTTCGTAGCTCGTTCTGCAGTTGTCTTTGTTCAGTAATATCTATTCCGATAGCTTGTGTATCAACAAGTACATGGTTTCTATTAAAAAAAGCCTGATGTATCCACTTGGTCCACCTTATTGAATCATCGGGCAAAATAACACGGTGTTCTATAGTTACAGTATCGTTTGTATGGGATAAGCTGCCAGTAAGTTTTTTTATTTCTATAATATCTTCCTGCGGGATATGAGGCAAGTAGCTTAGGCCAATCAATTCTTTTCTAGATTTATTAAAATACTGACAATAGGCATCATTAGCCAGTGTAATTTTTCCATCGGCACTAAATCGAACAAGCATTTCTTTTTGATCGTCAATAGCGGTTCTATATAACTTTTCATTTTTTTTAGATCTTCTAAAATCCCGCTTTAAATCATAAAGTTCGGCTTCTAGTTTTTTTATTATCTCGTGTGTATTCATTTTTTACATCTAAGTTTAGTAAAGAAACGTTGAAATATATCAAGGCATTCGTTTTCAAGAACTCCTCCGGTAACATTGACTTTATGTAATGCACCATCGAAGCAAGTTACATTTAGTGCACTACCAGCAGCGCCGTATTTAGGATCTTTTATTCCGAAAACAAGTTTTCCTAAGCGGCTGTTAACCATGCCACCAGCACACATGGCACATGGTTCTTTTGTGACATATATAGTTACATCATTCAGTCTCCAATTCCCAATAGCAGCAGAAGCCTGTGTTAAGAGAATCATTTCTGCATGAGCTGTAGCATCTTTTAACAGTTCTATTTGATTATAAGCTTTTGCTATGACTTTATTTTTATAAACAGCAATAGCACCAACCGGCACTTCCCCTTCCCTGTACGCATACAGAGCCTGTTTTATTGCTAATCGCATAAAATATTCATCATCAGCTGAATTTAAAATATTATTATTACTCATATTACTAATTATTAGTGCCAAAATTTCAGGGTATTAAACAAGACCATATTGTTATCTGCAAGTAGAAAACTTGTTTTTAATATCTATACCCCATAATTATAAAAGAAAACATGGATTATTCAATAGGACTGAACATAAAAAACGTCTTATGTTACAAGAACATAAGACGAAGATATTATGTTATCAGCACCCTATAATAATTGAGTGCTGATGATAGTAAAAACTATTATTCTGTTTCACCCAAGTTTTTTAGTTTTTTACCAGCCTTTAAATTCTTTTCTATTTCTTCAAGGGTGATACCCCTAGTTTCAGGAACAAAAAAGTAGAGGAATGCACAGGCTAAAACACAACCTATGGCAAAGACAAAGAAAATAGATGCGTTGCCATACGCTTTCATGAATGTTAATGAGAAGCCCATAACTACGCCTGCAAATGTCCAGTTAACCATAGTAGTAATAGTCATACCAACTTCGCGTCCTTCAAGAGGAAAAAGCTCGGAACAAATGAGCCAAGCAACAGGTCCCCATGAAAATGCAAAACCAAAGATGTAAACAATAATTGCTATCAATAGGACAACTTTGGGGGTCCCACCTATAAGAGAAGGATCAGCGGCATGTCCAATAGACAAGAAAGCAAGTCCGGCAGCAATCATACTAATAAACATTACAACTGCACCAACATATAAGAGCTTTTTGCGGCCCCATTTTTCAACCAGCCAAATAGCAGGAAAAGTAAACAGCATATTGACTGTAGGCACTGTCATCATCGCTACAAGCCCCTTCATGCCTGCATAACCGAAGATTGTCGGAGCATAGTAAATCATCATATTGATACCAACCAGCTGCTGGAACACCATCATCAAAATTCCAACAAAGAGTATTTTAATGAAAGAACCTTTAAAAACAGCACCAAAGACACTACTGGAATTGTTTATTGCTTCCTGGATCTCTTTGAGTTCAAAATCAATCTCTTCCTGAGTATTAAGTGTTTTCTTTAAAACTTCATTTGCCTTTTCTCTTTTTCCTTTAAGCATAAGCCATCTTGGGCTTTCCGGAATCATAATTGCACCAATAAACATAACAAGAGCAAATACTGCTATTGTTAAAAACATCACTGGAAGTCTAGCCACTTCTGAACCAATGATATGTACCAAAAACACATTCGAAGCTGAAATTAAAAATATTCCAATTGTAATCATTAACTGAAACAATGTTCCCATAGCACCGCGAATTTTAGCAGGAGCGGTTTCAGCCAGATACAGAGGAACAATAAATGAAGCTACACCTACTGCAAATCCTAAAAGAAAGCGACATGCAGTTAAAATTGGCATTGGAGGAAGAAATGCTGAAATTAGTGACATTGCAGCGAAGAGAAAACCGGCACCTACTAAACTCTTTTTACGTCCGAGGAATCTGGCAAAAAAACCTGAAAGTAGAGCTCCAAGAAGCGCTCCAACTGCCAAAATAGCGGAATAGGCCTCTCCTCCAACCATGTCTAGCTTATAAACATGACTAATTGTAGGTAGGGCATTTGCTATGAACCCCTGGTCCAAACCAAATAGCAAACCACCCAAAGATGCAACAATACAAATCCAATATACTATTGCTTTGTAACCAGAACTTGAACCTGCAGTATTTATACTGTTACTCATACACTTCTCCTTTGATTTATATTTTTTTCAGACGGCACAATAACAGAGGTTAATAGAAAAACCTTTACTGGAACCATCTTGCGTTCGCTAATTTTAAATTATCCTATTAGTATTAGTATATTGTTAACAGAGAACCTCATACATTTAGGATGAGGTTCTTGTATGTTATAACTAAAGAGGAATGATTATACTATTTATTGTATGTTGAAAGAACTTCATACCTACACATTTCAAGTTGTACATAGTCTTTTTGAATGTTATCAATAATTCCTGTAATTTCTAATTCATCTCCTATACCAAGTTCGCTAAGTACTTTGTCATTTATAGACGGTTCACAGTGGGCATTTTTCCCATTTTGATCCGTAATAATAACAACATAGCTACCACCTGGTATTTTATTAATCTCTTTCAATATTCCTCTAATTTTTATTGCGGTATTAACATAGCGGTCTACTTGAAGGTCATTAAGGTGCATAGCGCAAACTTCTGAAATAGTAGTTTCTACAGTGACTTTGCCTATAAAAGTATTATATGCATTCAATGTTCTAAAATAAGCATCCTTTAGTCTCTGTTTTTTAGTCTTGGTAGGGCTGCGGACAGTGCTATCAGGGCTGCTGACAGTGCTATCAGGGCTAGCAGATAAGAAACTAGCGGAAACAGTGAGGGCAATTGCACAAAACAAAACTTTTCTAGTAATCATTGTTTATTTTCTCCTTGTTTTTTAATAAACGATTTTCTTCCCATTTTTGTTAATTGTAATAAACTAAACTAAAATAGTCAATAGAATATTTATTATATTTTTTGTTTTTTTTTACAGTAATTATATCAATGACAAAAAACTCTTTTTCCAGTGTGGCTTATGAAACAATGTTGTACTTTTGTTAGCCCTCTTTTCTCAATATTATAATCATTATTAATCCAAATATGGTAAATC
>CAZVCD010000069.1:6015-12491 GCA_964625675.1 uncultured Victivallales bacterium
TGATTTTTATTTTCTATTTTTCAGACTGAGCTGCTACAGCAGCTATAATGGCGGCACCTTTACCGGAGCCGTCTTTTGCGTGTACTAAACCTATATTTTCAGCTTTTGAACCGTACAATTGTTTAAAAACATCTTGTATTTTTTTATCAAATCTTGGATATTTTTCGAATAAAGAACCATCAATGCCAACTGTATGTTTGTTTTTTAGTTCGGGATCCATCCATGTTAGAACTCCGGCAATAGCAGCAGCAGCAATTTTAGCTGCACGTGTAGAAACCAAGCTGCAGATACGTTTCAGTACTAATCTGTCATGCAATGTGGCACTATTAATTCCATTTTCAGCTAGAAATTCTTCAACATCTCCTAGATTAGTGGTTTCGTCAGCAGCAATGAGGGACATGTTTTCAGTTTTTAAAAATGCTCTTTTAGAAAAGCTTTTAAATGCTATAGGAATATTATTAAATATAAGGTTTCTTTTTATCAAGTCCCAAACAATCAAACTTGCTATTTCCCCTAAATACATACCGGAGAGCATCTTTTCTAAAAACATTGCGCCAGGATTGACAGATTCAGTGTCAAGTCTTTTGTCATAATAAGTCTGTCGCAGTTTGTTAAAATTGCCCCATTCCATATTTATTATCATATGTCCTTTAGGGTCCAATCCTCTCCATTTTTGTATATTTGAAAGTTTTTCAGGGTAACATGCGTTTGTTCCTGTCCCCATAATAACGCCTAAATCACAAGTGACATCCCTATAACTTCTAGCAACAAGAGTACCCACAGTATCGTTGGCAAGTGCAGCAACTCTTATACATTTTATATTTTTTCTCTTTAATGCTTCATTTAAAAGAACAATAACATCTTCGCCTTCAACACCCTTTGCGGTGAAGCCTTTTGTCCAGACGATAAGCTTGCCTGCAGCAATATTGGTTTGTTCTACAGGAAAAGAGAAAGTAAAGGCTAAATCGTATTTTTTGTCAGTGTCTATTTTATTTTCTACTAAGAATTCTTCTATACAGGTAGCGACAAAGTCAAAAAGCTGAACACCGGTTCCCTGCATATCCTTTTTATTAATTGCAAATTTACTGACAGCTAATATTTCTGAATTTCCTTTCCCGTCAAGTTCAACTGCAAGCACCCTGAAGTTCGTACCACCTAAATCAAGGGCAATAAATTTCCCTTTTTCATTACCTTTGGGTCTATCAACAAACGACGGAATCATTTTTAAAGAACTGTCATAGCCGGAAAGTCCTTTTTGCATTTCTGCATGAAAGTCAGTAATAATAACCTTAATGTCACTCAGTGTAAGATTAAAAAGTTTATCAAGATAGGAAATAAACTCATCATAAGCTATAGGCTTAGGCACTTTTTTAAACATAAAAAACCCCATAAATTAACATATTAAAATTGTACGATTGAAGGCTTATTGTAATAAAACCCATATAGAATAAAATATTTCAAAAAAATTCTATTACAGACGTTTATATTTCATTATATTAAATATGAGACATTTTGTAAACGGTTTAAATAGAAAAAATAGAAAAAAAGAATATCCCACAAATTTTATATAGCTTTTGTAATAAAAGAATTTTATTGCACAGCGTTCTTTTTATTAACTATGGTTTGTATGACTTTTATGTCTTTTTCTGTTAATGCTAAATGTATTTCTATTTCGGGTTCTGTCTTGGAAATCTTACACTCAATGGAATCCATTATGGGTAAAGATACTCCTTGTGTCGAACTCATCGCCATGAACTTTATCATAGGTAGAAATTGGTTGATTAGCTTTTGAGCATCTTGGGAAGAATTTCTACTTATAAAGTAAGCAAAAACATTTAGATCTAACTTGCCAGCAAATTCAGCCTGTACCGATAGTGCATTAATATCTTTAAATACTTCAACCGTATTCGTATTGTTCTGAGTTGTTTCTGTAGGCTTTTTCTCTCGTTTTAAGCCTATTTTATCCCTGATTGCTTCAGGCATGTAGGCGAGCAGATAGAAATCAGCTTTTTTAGAGACTTTGGACTTTAATTTAGTCAGTTCTGTGTTTAAAACAAGATTTTTACCTGTTTTCATTCTTTTTACAGAGTCGATAACAGCAGCAGGGAATCCGCCGATAATAATTTTTTCTTTATCCTGCACAGCTAGAGCAAACGGCTGAGTACTTTTCTTCTCTTTGTCCGAAACCCATAATAACTTAATACCGTCTTTCTCTGTAATTTTTACATCGACATCATTGTTATTATTTAGTTTGGATGAATCAATTATTATGTTTTTTAATTGTTCAAGAGTTATTGTTTTTGTCATCTGAGCGCCAAAGACAAATTCTTTATTGCCGTCTTTCTGTAGTGCATCATCTATATTCTTAAAATTTTCTACATCCAGTTTAAATCCAACAACAAAATCAGTAAAATCTTCTTCTGATAAATTATACTTTTTTAGAACAGTATTTATCTTATCAACTTTAATTTCTGAAGAAACTGTATCGTCCTTTCTTATCAACTTAGCAATGGATGATTGTTGAATTTTAGTTAAATTTATTCTGCCAATAACAAGCGCATCGGACATTAGAACATTGTCTAACTTGTCTGCGTAAATATTGTTGCATGAAATCCAAAAACCGACTGTTAGTAATACAGCTAAAAAGCACTTCTTTGCCTGGAACATAATCTATAAATCTCCTGCTTTTGTTTATATATAATGTTTATCTTAAAAATTCTATTTTCTTTATAAAGCTTTTGGATGGGGTAGTGCTACTTGTTTCGACCTCAAGCGCCACTCCTGAAATGAAAGGTACGGTGTTGCTTTCACCAAAACTATCCTTAAATCCTTTGTCTAAATCAAATTCTGAAGTAATTGTTTCGCCAGGTTTAGGGTTTGCTAGGCATATAAAACGTCCACCTTCTTTAAAATGCCTTCCAGTAAAAGGATTGTTTATTTTATCTGTCTCCCCTAGGTATAACCCCAAAAAATATGGTCCATTAGGAATAAACATACTTCCGCTGGATAGTTTTTTATCCCCAAAATATACATATACCATTATAGCTTCGTTGTTTACACCTTTTTCATAAGACGCACCTTTTGGATATTTATCAACACCCCAGGTTATTTTTATTTTTTTAGCATCTTTTAAATTCAATTTTCCATTTATAATCAAACCGAACAGTTTTTCTTTAGCATCTAACACTAGAGATTCATTTGCAAAAGTGACAGCCAGTTTGCTTTGAGATTCGGCTGCTGATTTAAATTCAAAATCTTTTTTCTTCAGCCATTTTCGTGCATCATCACTTGATTTCTGAGCAAAATCCAGGCTATAAATAACCTCTCCTTTGTATGTGTCATTCTTAGTTGTAGGTTTTTTGTTTGAAGCATCTGGAGAAGGTGTAGTTTTAGGTTGTTCAGATGAAGAGATAAGAGAACAGGCTGTTGTTAGTATTAGTACTGAGACCATTATTGCCACAGTGATAAGTTTATTCTTTCCTGATAAAAGACATTTTTTTAAAAGCATTAAGTTCTCCTCTTTTTATGTATTATGGAAATTTATCTTAGTATTTATATCGATTAACTGTAATTGAAAACTTTAAGTATTCAAAGATATATTTTTTAAAAAGAGTGTTTATTCTGTATTTGAGTGGACAAAAAACATCTTAGAGATAATCTTTAAATGTATGGGGGATATATATGTCACTAGAAACAATATTTACTTTTATTGCTGCTTCAATTTTATTGTCTTTAGTTCCAGGGCCAGACAATGTATTTGTTCTAACTCAATCAGCATTGAGTGGAAGACTTGCCGGGATTTTAGTATCTCTAGGTTTATGTACCGGCCTTATTGTGCAAACCGCAGCTGTAGCACTTGGTTTAGCAGTTATTTTTCAAACATCACTGATTGCTTTTACTGTATTAAAGCTGACTGGTGCTGCTTATTTGCTTTATCTTGC
This sequence comes from uncultured Victivallales bacterium, assembly GCA_964625675.1. Taxonomy (GTDB): domain Bacteria; phylum Verrucomicrobiota; class Lentisphaeria; order Victivallales; family GWF2-38-69. The sequence goes on from CAZVCD010000069.1 coordinate 9,957, forward strand.
CTGGAAAATAATTCACGCTACACCTATCGAAATAGGAACAAACTCAAGTCGCAAAATCAAGAAGAAAAACCTTTATTTGCGAGGTTTTATAATGAATATAACAAACCCTAAAGTTGCTATCTTTTTTCTCGCATTTTTACCTCAATTTGTAAACCCCGCAAAAGGATTTGTGTCACTGCAGATTGCAGTACTGGGTTGTTTATTTATTTTATCTACAATAGTTGTATTTGGAAGTGTCTCTATTCTGGCCGGATCAATAAGTTCTTTACTTACAAGGTCTGCGAAAACACAGAAAATAATGAACTGGATAGCTGGTAGTATTTTTGTTGTTTTAGCACTAACACTTGCTACTGCTGAGGTATAAAGTTTTTTATAAATGTAAAGATATAAATTTTCTAAAGTAGTGGTTTTGTATTAGTAGGCAATTGAATGCATGAAGGATATGTCTGACTGTAACATACTTCCATTTCAGGGGGGACTGTTGGGAATATTTCAAAATTATCTTTGTCTGCTCCCGCAATAGAAATGCGAATAGAATTTTCTTTTTTAAACTGATATGATATAGGAAATAAATCAAAGGTGATTTCAGCTATCTCATTTAATTTTAGCGGTAAAACATCGCACCCCTTAAAACTGTGGCATGGAACAGGTGTTTTATAAGGAAAATCATTACTTGCTGTTTTTCTGTGGATTGTACGAAAAACTCCTTCTGTTACATAATTAATTTCACCTGTGTTTTGTATATCCTCTAAATAAACAAAAAGTTGTATGTCAGGGACATTCGCCTTTATAAAAAGAGAAATCAACGGATGGCCTGTTACTTCTAAGTCTTCTTTTAATGGAGATGAATCATATAGTAACCTTACTTTAGACTGTGTATAAAGATTTTTATACTGTATCCGTTTTTTCTCCACATTAACCTGTGATATCCATCTTGAAACATTACCTGATGTAGCACTATTGTTTATTATGTATTTGTCGTGAATTTTCTTTAAGGCAGATTTATTCAACGACAGCTTTGAATCATCAGCCAAATATAAAGATGTGTAAGTAAATCCTGGAACCGGCCATTGCTTTGCTGTTTTCCATTTATTTTCACCTATAGTATAGTAATGAATTGGATCCTTTGATTCTATTCTCCCCTTCCCTGTTTTAAGATGCTTATTTAAAAAGCATAATATTTCTTCCACATAATCAAAGTTAGTTTTTTTCTTGGAATTCTGTACAAAAGGATCTGCTGTATGGTTTCCTGCATGATCCCAGGGACCTAAAATAAGACGACTGCCGGGTGTTTTGATATTTAAATAACGATTAATGGCAGAACGCGGATAGGCGCCATCATACCAGCCACTCCAACTGTAAATGGGAGTTTTGCTTTTCTCTATTTCTTTAATGAACATGTGCGGACTGAATTTGTCCAGAACTATCCCGTCAGGACCTATGTCATCTCTGTATTTTATTTCGCGTGAATATGCATAAATATCATAGTTCTGTTTATGCTCTTCCTCGGCTGCTTTTAATTGCTCTAATCCGTCCTTATTATCTAAAACCGGTGCTACACCGTTTATTAGCAGTTTAAAAAATGTTTTTTTAAGTTTGGTCATTGCTTCAGGTAGAACATTCATATCCCTGAATTTATTCAGCATCGCCCATTTTCTCATAAATGACTCATTGTGGATGCCACCTGGCATTAAGATATCTGGATAAATATCAAAAAGGGAATATTGAATCACTGCAGCTTTAACAGCAGGATGATTATTTATCAGGAGCATTTCAGCTGCTGTTGCGGTATAAGACATTCCTGTAACAGCTACTTTTCCGTTAGACCAAGGCTGTTTTGTTATCCAGTTAACAAGTTCAGCTCCGTCTTTTACTTCATCCGGCGACCACTCCATTTTTCTTAGTCCAAATGAAGCACCAGAGCCTCTTACGTCTACGTTGATATATGCATAACCGTTTTTTACATATCTGTCAATTATTTTTCTTTTTGCATTCTTTTTGAACCTGAGTATTTTTGAAATAAAATTATATTTCTGTCTGCGAAAATATCGTGTTTGATGTAGAATAGCGGGTAATTTTGATTCAGTATCCAATCCTTTAGGCAAATAGATATCTACCGCAATTTTTACATTGTCACGCATTTCTACGTAACAGGACGTAAGCACTACTTCATCATAAAGCAACTCTTCTGTTTTTTCAGTTTTCTGCCAGGATGCCGTATCTGTTACATCATTATTCATTATATGTTCTCTTTTTGATTTTTCTTGAAACTTTATAAAAGATTAAAAATAAGATTTTAGAGTGCTTTTTTAATAAAAACTCTTTTTAAATATATGCTTTACAGTTATAAACATAATTATACCTCTATAAAAAATAAATTAATAGACCAGGATAGAATAATTATGTTAACTACTAAAAGACTTTTTTTAAAAAACATGTTTTTGTATCTCTTGTTGTTGATAACGACGAGTGTGGCTATTAGCATAAATGCAAACAGCAGTAGTGATGTATATAAAAATATAGATATACATCTAA